>NZ_JBVJVK010000038.1:0-82575 GCF_055603705.1 Actinosynnema sp. NPDC037264
AGACAGGAAGGTGGGGACCGGATAGGCCGTTCGGGAACCACCGCGTAGGACAGGAGAACCTCCGCCACCTCCCCCCCCCCCCCCCCCCCCCCCCCCCCACCCCCACCCCCCCCCCCCCCCCCCCCCCCCCCCCCCCCCCACCCCCCCGCCCCCCCCCCCCCCCCCCCCCCCGCCGGTTCACTCGAACCGGATCGACTCCGCGCGGGGGTACTTCCGGCCGGGCAACGGCACCGGCGATCCCGTGAACGACACCGGTGTGCCGGTGGGCAGCATGGCGAGGCCGGTGGGCAGGTCGTCGCGGGAGGCGTACCACGAGCTGCCGCGGCTGTCGGTGATGAACCCGTGCGGTTGCCCCGGCTTCCAGCCGGTCACGGTGCCGCGACGGCGGCCGCGCGGCGCGCCGGCGGGCGAGGCCACGACCTCGGTGGACCGCACGAACGGGCCGTTCAACGGGTAGCCGAGGCGGTCGGCGGGCGCGAACAGGTCGTCGAACGCGGGCGTCGAGGTCGCCGCGGCCCTCAGCGGCGCCGCCGTGCGCGGCGTCCAGGCCGGTTGCAGCTCCGGGGCCGACCGGTCGTCCACGACCGGCACCATCACCCCGATGCCGCGACCGGTCAGCCGGGTGGCCAGCGGCGTGAAGTCGGCGTCACCGGTGATCAGCACGACCCAGTCCAACGGCGCGGTGGTCGCGAGCTCCCACGCCTCGAGTGCGAAGTGGACGTCGACGCCCTTCTCCTTGCCGCCGTGCAGGGGCAGGTCGTGCCGCGTGACCCCGGCGGCGGCCAAGGCCGCGTCGAACGCCGCCGCGGGCGTCTCGATGCGACCGCGCACGTAGTGCGCCTCGTGGATCACGCAGTCGTCGAGTGCGGTGCCCGTGCGGGTGTGGAGGTGCCAGCGCACCGCGTCGTGCAACCCGGCCAGCGAGATCCGCGCCCGACGCGGATGGGCGGTGGCGTAGAAATCGCTCAGGTAAGCGAACCACGTCCCGTCGTAGAACACCCCGATGCGCACGATCTCCCCTGCTGGTTTGGGCCGTCCCCCGAAGGGATACACCATGGCCGTGACCACACCGGAACCCGACCCCGCCACCGCGGGGGAGCCGGACTTCGCCGACGAGCACTCGCGCCCGACCTACGCCGACGAGCAGTCGGGCTCCGCCAACACCACACCGGACGAGTCGACGCCCGAGGGCACCGCCGGCGCCGGTGGGATGGACCCGGACTAACCGCCGACCGCCACAGCCCGCCGCGGCGTCGAGCACGCCGCCTCGCCGCTGCGCGAGCGTTCTGACGTCGGCAACACGAACGCCGGTGCCGTGGGTCGACACCGGTCCACCACACCTGCCCGCCGCGCGTCCGGCGTGCGAACGCATCCGGCCACCACGCGTCCCCGGCCCGCCATCGCCCCTTCCCGGTCACCCCGCTGTCGGCCCTGCCGCCGCCCGCCCCGAACCTCACAGGTGTGACGGACCGGTGGAGTGGGCACTCGGACGGGCGGTACCCGACTCCCGAGGAGGCCTTGGTGTCCCCCAGCCGATTACTGGCCCTGCTGATCGTCCTGCTCCTCACCCCGACCAGCCTCGCCGCCGCCACCCCCGCCGCCACCCCCGCCGTCCCCACCGCCGCCGAGGTGTCCACGATCCGGTACAACCCCGGCGACACGTCCCCCGAGCACGGACCGAACTCGTTCGTCATCACCGTCGGCGACTGCGCGCCGTTGCGGCACATCGACTACAAGTGGGGCTCCACCTACGGCAAGATCACCGCGCCCTGCGACGAACCGAAGACCGTCTCCCTCGCCCCGCTGGGCGCCACCGAGCACCCCCTCCAGTGGCGCACCTGCTCGACCACCCTGTGGCGCTACCCACCGCGCCTGCACACCGTCTGCGGTGACTACCACTACGACGTGGTCCTCACCGACTGACCACGTCGTACCGCACCACCGCGCCATCCCGCCGTCCACCGGGATGGCGCGGTCACGGCGGCGTGGGCGCGTGGTCGGTCGGCAGGGACGCCAGGCGGCGGCGGTGGAAGCGGGCGATGGCGGCGATGCCCGTCAGCGACACGGCGGCGCTCGTCACCAGGGCGATCACCGTGCCGCGGCCGGCTCCCTGGGTCTCGTCCAGCAGCACCATCCCGATCCACGCCGCGACGATCGGGTTCACCACGGTCTGACCGGCCACCACGAGGTCCGCCGGGCCGCTCGCGTACCCCAGCTGGATCAGCGCCGCGCCGACCAGGAAAGCCACCGCCAACCCGGCGAACGACACCCAGTGCAACCGCGGCAGCGCGGTCGTCACGTCCCGCACCAGCACGGCGACCAGCCCGTACGCCGCACCCGCCCCGGCGGCCAGCGCGAGGGCACGTGCCGTCCCGCTCCGGAACGCGCCGATGACGACGAACACGCACACCAAGGCGGCGACCACCTGACCCGCCCGCAGCGCCGTCGCCGGCGGCACGTCCGTCGTCACGGCGGACCGCGCGGCGATCGCGACGAACGTGGCCACCCCGCCCGTCGCCGCCATCACGGCCACCGCGAACCCCCGCGTCACGTGCCGGACGCCGATCGCCGCGATGATCGGCAACGACATGACGGCGAGCGGCGCGACGACCGTCACCGGCGCCATCGCCAGGGCCAGGATCTGCAGCACCGCGGCGACGAACAGCACCGCGAACCCGAGCAGCCACCGCCGGTTGCCCGCCAGCCGGGTGAACCGGCGCACGGTGAGGTCGCCGACGTCCCGGACGCCCGCGTGCTGGAGCGCGGCGCCGACCGCGCTCAGCACCGCACCCGCCAGCGCGCACAGGATCGCGATCCCCACCTCACCAGAGTAGGTGCCGCCCCGGTCACGCGGGGTGACGCGATGTCCACGAACGGTCGCTATCCGGCGCGCTCCCGCGGCCGTTACCGTCGCGATCCTGGAGGGGAGCGCACCATGACCTTCGCGCGTCGAGCGGGTGCGGCCGTGCTGGCGGCCGGACTCGCGTTCACCACGGCCGGGCCGGTCTCCGGCGACACCGCCGGGCCTGCCCTCGCCGCGGAACGGCTGGACCGGGGCGCGGCGACGCGTCCGGACACCGTCACCGGGTGGCACGTCGACACCGCGACCGAGGCCGTGGTGGTCTCGGTGCACGGCGACGCGACCGGCGTCGCCGAGTGGGCACGCGGGCTCGGCGCCGGCGCGGTCACCGTCGAGCACGTCGCCGAAGCGCCCCGCCCGGTGTGGGATCTCATTGGCGGACAAGCGATCTACAGCAGCAGCACCCGGTGCACGTTGGGCTTCAACGCCCGCTCGGGCACCGCCCGCTACGTCCTCTCCGCCGGCCACTGCGTCGGCACGGGCAGCGAGTGGCACGGCGTCGGCGGCTACATCGGCCCGAGCGCCGGCTCCTCGTTCCCGACCAACGACTACGGGCTGATCCGCGTGGCGTCGACCGCCGCGGTGTCCACGCCGCTGGTCGACCGGCACAGCAGCGGCCCGGACGTCACGGTCAGCGGCTTCGCGACCCCGCCGGTCGGCTCGTCGGTCTGCTACTCCAGCCCGGTCTCGGGGTGGCGGTGCGGCAGCGTCACCGGGATCAACCACACGGTCTGCTACCCGCAGGGCTGCGTCGGCCAGCTCATCCGCGCGAACGCGTGCCCCGAGCCCGGCGCGTCCGGCGCACCCGTCGTCACCAACCCCGGTTCGGGCACGGCGGTCCGCGCGGTCGGCCTGGTCTCGGGCGGGTCCGGCAACTGCTCGACCGGTGGGACGACGTGGATCCAGCCGATCGCCGAGCCGCTGTCGGCGTACGGGCTCGCCCTCGTGACCGGCTGAGCACCCGCCACGACCGGCACGCGTCGACCAACTGTCAAGAACGACCCACGATCGTCGGTGTCCGGCCGGCCACCGCGTCCCCTAGCGTGCGCGACGCCATGCCGACGTCCACGTCTGGGGGTTCCCGATGAGAGTCCGCCGTCTGCTGGTCCTCGCCGGCGCGCTGGTGCTGCTCGCACCCGCGCCGGCCCTCGCCGCCGACCCACCGGCCCTCGCCGCCGACCCACCGGGCACCGGGCAGCCGGGCGAGTACCGCCCGGTCCGCGGCCCGTCGGCGCCCGCCGAGCACCGGTTCCTCCAGAAAGCCGTCCGCGGCGACACCATCCCGCGGCACGCGCACGACCTCGCCGCCGCCCAGGCCGACCGGATCCCGGCCGCCGGCGCGCCGTGGCGGTCGATCGGTCCGACGAACATCGGCGGCCGGATCGTGAGCCTCGCGCTGGACCCGCGCCGGGCCGACACCGTCTACGCCGCCGCCGCGAGCGGTGGGCTGTGGCGGTCCACCGACGCCGGGCGCACGTTCGCCCCCGCGTGGCCGGACAACGCCACCCAGGCCATGGGCGCGGTCGCGGCGGCCGGTGACGGCACGCTGTACGTCGGCACCGGCGAGCCCAACCCGGGCGGCGGCAGCGTGACCTACGAGGGCACCGGCGTCTACCGCTCCACCGACGGCGGCCTGACCTGGCAGCGGCTCGCGGGCGGGCTGCCGGCGGCCGGTCCCGACGTCGGCCGCATCGGCATCGGCGTCTCGCCGTCCGAACCGGGCAGGCTGTACGCCATCGTCAACAGCACCGCGGGACCCTTCGCCGGCTTCTACACCTCCTCCGACGCCGGTGACAGCTGGACGCGGCAGCCCGAGCCGGACGTGCTCAAGACCTCGCAGTCGACCTTCGGCTGGTGGTTCGGCAAGGTCTGGGTCGACCCGGACGACTCGCGGCACGTGCACGTCGCGGGCGTCCCGCTGCTGACCTCCAAGGACGGCGGCGCGACCTGGACCGCCGACGACGCGTCGATCCACGTCGACCACCACGCCATGGTCTGGGACCCCCGCCACCCGGCCCGGGTCTACCTCGGCAACGACGGCGGCGTGTACCGGTCGGACGCCGACGGCGACGGCGGCTGGGTCAAGGCCGAGCACGAGCCGTGGACCCAGTTCTACAGCGTGGCGATCAGCCCGCAGGACGTCACGCGCGTGTCCGGCGGCACCCAGGACAACGGCTCGCTGCGGTCGTGGGGCGGGCCGGCGTTCAACGAGTACCTCGGCGGCGACGGCGAGGAGAACATCATCAACCCGCGCGACAAGGAGAACGTCTTCGCCTGCTACCAGTACGGCAACTGCTTCCGGTCCACCGACGGCGGCACGACGATGGCGTTCTTCACCCCGGCCACGACCGCGGACCGCCGCAACTGGTTCACCCCGGTGCAGTTCGACCCGTCGGACCCGGAAGTCCTGTACTACGGCGGCAACCGGCTCAACCGGTCGGCCGACAACGGGGTGACCTGGACGCCGATCAGCCCGGACCTGACCGGCGGGCCGGGCCAGGACACCTACCCCTACGGCACCATCACCACCGTCGCCGCCGCGCCGTCCGACCCGCGCACGATCTGGGTCGGCACCGACGACGGTCGGGTGTGGCTCACCCGCGACCTGGGCGCCACCTGGGCGAAGGTGCTCGACGGCCAACCGTGGGTCACCCGGATCGCGGTGTCCGAGCGCGACCCCGCCACGGCGTACGTGACGCTGTCCGGCTACCGGTCGGGCTCCGCGCAGCCGCACGTGCTGGCGACCCGGTCGGCGGGCGCCCGGTGGACCGACGTCTCGGGCAACCTGCCGTCGGCGCCGGTGAACGACGTCGTGCTCGGCCGCGCCGGACAGCTGTACGTGGCCACGGACCAGGGCGTGTTCGTCGGCAACGCGCTCGCGCCAGGCCACTGGCTCAGGCTGGGCCACGGCCTGCCGAGGGTCGCGGTCGACGACATCGAGTACGACGGCCGCAACCACCGGCTCGTGGCGGCCACCTTCGGCCGTGGGCTCTACGAGACCACCGTGCCCTGATCACCCGCGAGGCCGGACACCGCCGGGTCGACGTGACGCGGCGGTGTCCGACCGGCGGATCACGGGCTGACGCAGGTCAGGTCGAGCGGCGGGTTGGCGTTCGGGCCGTTGGCCACGTAGCCGAACGTGGTCGACGCCCCGCTGCCCAGCGAGCCGTTGTACGGCGCGTTGCGCACCGACACGGCTCCGCTGGTCCCGGTGTTCACACCGCCCCAGAGGTTGTTGACGGTGTGGCCGGACGGGAGGGTCAGGCGGACCGTCCAGCCGTTGAGCGACGCGGTGGAGGTGTTGGCCACCTTCACCTCGGCCTGGTAGCCGCCGCCCCACGAGTTGACCACGCGGTGGGTCGCGGCGCACGCCCCGCCACCGGGCTGGCTCGTGGTGGTCGTCGTGGTTGTGGTGGTGGTCGTCGTGCTCGTCTGGCTGGTGGTCGTCGTGGTCGTGGTGGGGTCGTCGATGCTGCCGGGGACGGACAACAGCGCGTTGTACCAGGCGGTGGCCATCTTCGAGTAGCCGCCGGCGTTGGGGTGCACGCCGTCGGCGAGGTCGGCGGTGGTCAGCGCGCGGTACATGTCGACCAGGTGCACCTTCTTGCCCGCGTTGACCTTGCTCTGCACCATCGAGGGGATCGTGGCGTTGAACGCGCGGACGTTCGCGTCGCCGGACGACAGCGGCACGATGGTCGCGACGAACAGGTCCGCGTTCGGCGCCAGGGTCGTGATCCGGTCGACCAGGGTGGAGAGGCGTTGGGGCGCGCCACCCAGGTTGCTGCCGTACATGTCGTTCGTGCCGATGTGCAGCAGGATGGTGCGCGGCGTGTACGTGCGCAGCCAGTTGGTGATGTTGCTGTCGATCTGGGCGATGGTCCAGCCCGAGTGGCCTTCGTGGTTGCGGTCGCCGAGGCTGGTCGGGCCGTTGGTCATCGACCCGACGAAGTCGACCGTGCGGCCGCCGGCGACGAGCTTCTGCCACAGGTCGACGCGGTAGCCGCCGGGGACGTTG
This sequence comes from Actinosynnema sp. NPDC037264, assembly GCF_055603705.1. Lineage (NCBI taxonomy): Bacteria > Bacillati > Actinomycetota > Actinomycetes > Pseudonocardiales > Pseudonocardiaceae > Actinosynnema > Actinosynnema sp. NPDC037264. The sequence continues at coordinate 6,876 of NZ_JBVJVK010000038.1, forward strand.
AAGCCGTCGGTGATGGAGTCGCCGAGCGGCATGACCTTCACGCCGCTGTCGGCCTGCGCGGTGCCGACGGCGAGCACCGCGGCGGCCACCAGGGTCAGGGCGGCGGCCGCGCTCGCGAGCAGGTGCCTTCGTTTCATGGACCGGACCTCCGGGGAAGGTGAACTCGGTGGGTGGTGGCGTCGGCGGCGTTCGTCGGGCGACGACTCGGTCCTGCCCGTCGAGGGCGGACGACGGCGGTTCGCCGGCGCCGGAGGAAGCGGATGACCTGGCCGGTGTCGACGGGGATGGCGTGGCCGACCGCTGAACCGGCGCACGGCAACGCGTTCGCGGTTCTCATCGGGCAGTTCCTCCACAACCACGGGCAGGGGCGGAGCGCGTGAGGGCTGCCCGGCGCCCGACGTCGGTGTCCGGCTCTGAAACGTTCAGGAGTGTCCTTGGAAATGTTTCCGCTTGGCAAGGCAATCGAGACGCGGTCACGGCCGGTGGCCGCGCGTCGCGTGCGGCCGATTGCCGGCCCGCCCACGCCCGCCGCCCGCCCGCGTCGGCACGTGGTCGAACACCGGGATCGGCCTGGTGAACTGCGCGATCACCCGGCCGTCCCCAGCGCGGAACCGTTGCGGCGGACCGGCGGCGGCACGGCAGCGCGACCACGTGAGCTGAGCTGTTCGGGCTAACCGCGGGCTCTCGGCCGGGCGGCGAACTCGACGTCTCGTTTCGAAACTTTCAGCTCAATGGCCGATGGCGTGGGGCCACTTGAGCCACCAGGGCGCGATCTGCCGCGGCCGCGAGGTGATGGCGTCGCAGATCAGCGTGACCGCGTCGGCGCCGACGAGTCCGGTGTAGACGGTCGTGGTGGTGACGCCGCGGTCGCGGCCTTTCAGGGCCAGGCCGCGGAACCAGGTGTCGAACGCGGCCTTCGACGCGCGGTGGCCGCCCCAGCGAGCCGGCAGGGGCAGGCGGAGGTGCGCGGGGCACACGTTGATCAGGTGGGCCGAGCCGCCGGTCCGCAGCGCGGGCAGCAGGCCGCGGATGAGCGTCGTCGGACCGACGTAGTGGGTGTTGATCGTGTCCTGGAAGTCCCGGCAGGACGGCCGCCGCGGCGGCGTGCCCGCGGTGTGGATCACGATGTCGAGGCGGTCGTGCTCGTCGAGCAGCCGTTCGGCCAGCACGCGCATGGCGGCCGGCGTGGCCGGATCGGCCCGGTAGACCGGCACCTCGCCGATCGGCCGGTGCGCGGGGTGCGTGGCGACCAGGACCCGCGCGCCCGCCCGGGTCAGGTGACGGGTCGCGGCGTCGGTGACGCCGCTGGACGTTCCGGTGAGCAGGACCGTCTTGTCGCGCACGGCGTGCCGGAGTCGGGCGTCGTTCATGAGGAGCCTTCCGCGGGTGATCCGACCGGGCCGCGGTCGGGCACCCAGGCCAGCGCCAGCGCGCCACCGGCGACCGCGAGCAGGAAGCCGAGCAGGAACCCGCCGAGGTTGGCGCCGACCAGGCTGAGCAGTCCGGCGATGAGGGCCGCCGCGCCCGCGAAGTGCCTGCGGGCCGGGTCGAGCAGGAGGGTCGCGCCCGCGACGACGAGCACGCCGCCGAGCAGCCAGCTCGCCGGCGCGCCCGCACCCGCGAAGCGCAGCGCACCGGGCACGGCGCCGACCACGAGGACCAGTTCCAGCCCGGCCGCGGTGGTCAGCACGCCGGCGAGGAACGGGCAGGACCGCCGGAAGCGGGTGAAGCCGCCGCTCACCGGCCCTGTCCGTCCTGTGTGGATGGACAGCCCTCGTCGCCCCTGTGGTGGCTCAGGTCGAGGTCCGCGACCGTGAACGTGCCGGCGGTGACCGTGCCCGCGGTGATCCTGAGGTCGGTGAGCGTGGTCCGGCCCGCCTGGTAGCCCGGCGTGCCGCCCGCGTCCGCCACCGGCCCGAGCCGGAGTCGGCCCACGTCCAGGCCGCCGGTGATGCCGCGCACCTCCAGCACCAGGTCGGTCGTGCGCACGTGTGGGGCCCGCAGCACGGTCGTCACCCGACCCACCACCGGCAGGTCGACCGTCACCGACTGGCACAGCCCGGACAACTCGGCGGTGGGCAGCCGCGCCAGCAGGGTGGGCACCCCGGGATCGCCGGACGACGCGCCCGGCACGATGCGCAACCCGTCGGACTCCACCCGGTCCACCGTCACGGTGAAGGGGCTGCCGCTGGTGAACGACACCCCGATCACGCCCTCGGCGATACCACCGAGGACCACCGCGCCCGCCACCGCCGTCGGCACGAGCACGGCGGCCAGCCGCGGCAGGCTCGTGCGACCTGTCGGACGATCACGCAGCTCCATCGACACTCCTCGGCTCGCGCCTGTCGGGGCCGGGACACCGCGGTCCGCGGCCATGATCCGCGCCGGCCCGGGTGACCGGCCATTCCCCGGACGCGTGACCGGTGCTCACGCCGCGTGGTCACGGCTGCTCGGACCGCTCGGGACGGGCCGCGGGCACCCGTCCGGGCGGCGACCCGCGCTCGGCCTGGGCGGGGAGCGACTCCGGCCTCGGCCAGTCCGCCGGCGCACGGGCGGCGCGCACCGCGGCCGGCGTGTCCCGACCGCGGCGGTACCACCACGCCAGGACCGCCCGCAGCGGCCGGGAGACCAACCCCGCGCCCAGTTCGGCCGGCAGGCACCACCACGGACCGAGGCTGTGCCGCCGCGTGCACACCGCCGCGCACACGGTGAGCGCCGCGTCCCGCACGTCCAACGCCGGCACCCGGCGCGCGGCCAGCAGCGGCGCGCTCATCCTGGTGTCCACCAGGCCGAGGTAGACCGGCACGACCCGGATGCCGTCACCGGCCACCTCGGGCGCCAGCGCGCGCAGCCACACGTCGAACGCGGCCTTGGACGCCTGGTAGCCGCCCCACCGGGGGAACGGCGGCATCCGCGCGGCGAACGTGGACACCGACACGATCCGGCCGCGCCCGGCCGCGCGCATGGCCGGCAGCAGGTCGAGCGTCAGCCGCAGCGGGCCGAGGTAGTTGACGTCCGTGAGCCGTCGGAAGTCGTGGAAGCGCCGCCCCGACAGCTCGACCGAGCGCCGGATCGACTTGCCCGCGTTGTTGACCAGCACGTCGACCGGCCCGTGCTCGGCGAGGATCCGCTCGGCGACCTCGCGCACGGCGGTGAAGTCGGCGAGGTCGACGGGGTAGGCGTGGGCCCGCCCGCCGTTCGCCCGGACCTGCTCCACCAGCTCGTCCAGCAGGTGCGCCGACCGGGCCAGCACGAGCACGGTCGCGCCCGCGTCGGCCAGCAGCCGCGCGGTCTGCCTGCCGACGCCGTGCGAGGCGCCGGTGACGGCCACGACCCGGTCCCGCACCGCCCGGCGCAACCGGGCCGGGCGCACCCGCGACCGGGAGAAGAGCAGCCGCCCGACCACCCGGCTCATGCGAACCGCAGCGCGTGGTGGTCGGCCGTGCGGGGCAGCGGGCGGTCCGGCGTCAACCGGACGCCGCCGACCTGCCGCAAGCCCTGGTCGAGCAGCGCCGAGAGCAGGGTGGCGCTGGTGAAGAGCACCAGGTGCTGCCCCGGGCACTCGGCCGGACCCCGGCTGAACGGCGCGAGCGACCAGTCCTCCGCCGCCCGGCCGTCCAGCCACACCTCCGGCTCGAACCGGTCGGCGTAGGGCAGGCGGCCGCCGTCGCGGTGGAAGTAGGAGCTGTAGTAGACGACCGCGGTCCCCTCCGGCACGGTGCTGCCGTCCGACCAGGTCGTGCGCCGGGTGGTGTCGCGCAGGATGGCCAGGGTCGTCGGCCACAGCCGCAACGACTCCCGCACGCACGCGCGCAGGTAGTCGTGGTCGGTTCGCGTCCGGTCCGGGTGGCCCACCAGCAGGCCCAGCGCCAGGAAGGTGGCGATCGGGGCGGCGTCGAAGGCGAACAGCCAGTGCTGGGCCTGCGCCTGCGGCAGGGTCCGCGCGGTCCGGGGCGCTTCGGCGACGCACGAGGCCAGCCCGCCGGACCCCTCGTCGAGGTAGCCGAGCACCCGGTCCCACAACCGCTCGCGCAACGCCTCGCGCCGCGGCCGCAGCCGGAACCAGTTGGCGTCGCCGCGCAGGGTGTCGAGCAGCGCGGTGAGCTGCTCGTCGTCCTTGGCGACGTCGCCCAGGACCACCCGCCGCACGATCCGCCGGTAGGTGCGCACGAACTCGTCCCAGGTCAGGTCCGCCCCGCGGCCGGTCGTGCGGCCGATCAGGTCGGCCGCCTCGGCGCGGATGACGGCGTCGAAGGCGGGGCACAGGTGGTGGTCGGCCTTGGGGTAGTCGAGCACGGACTCGTTGAAGCGGCGGCGTTCCTCCCGGATGAGGCCGCGGGAGAGCAGCACCGCGCCGGGCTCGAAGTGGCCGAGGGTGGCGACCTTGTCCCGGCTCGCGGCGGTGAGCGAGAGCGTGGTCCGGGCCAACGCCTGCCGGGCGTCCTCCGGCGACAGCAGCAGCAACACCCGGCGGTGCAACACCTTGACCAGCAACGGTCCCGTGCCGTGCTTGTCGCGCAGCCGGCGCAGCAGCCGGCACGCCCAGTCGTTGGTGTCCCACCGGGCGGCCAGCCCCACCATGCGCCGCCGCCGCAGGATCGCGCCTTGGGCGAGGGTGGGCACGAGCACCAGGGCGCCGAGCGCGATCGTGTCGACGAGGGAGGCCCGTGCCGGTCGGCGCGTCGTCACGAGGACACCTTCTCCGGCCGGCGCAGACCCAGGCGCAGCCGGATCAGCTCGGTGATGTCGGCGACCGTGCCACCGGACCGGGCGAGCTCCAGCGGCGGTATCTCGACGTCGAAGCGGCGGCGGGCGGAGACCAGCAGTTCGGCGGCCATCAGCGAGTCCATGCCGTAGTGGTCGATGCGGCGGTGGTGGTCGATGGCGGCCGGGTCCATCCGCAGCACGTCGCCGAGCAGCGAGGTGACCTGCTCGGAGATGGCGGCCACCGCCTCCTCCGGCGCCATCCGGCCGAGCTTGCGGATCAGCTCCTCCTTGCGCTCGCCGGCGGCGGCGTCGGGTGGCCGGACCAGCGCGCCGAACCGCGGCCCGCGCAGGGCGGGCATCACGGTGCTGAGCATCGACCAGTCGAACCGACCGACACTGGCCACGGCGTGGTCCGCGGCCAGCAGCGCACCCAACGCGTCGAGCGCGTCCGCCGGTGCGATCGGGTCCAGCCCGATCGCGGACATCGCGGCTCCGAAGTCGTTGCGGGCGACGTAACCGGTCTCGCCGATCGCGCCCCACGCGATCGCCGTGCCCGGCAGCCCGAGGGCGCGACGTCGGCGCGCCAGGGCTTCCAGGAACAGGTTCCCCGCCACGTAGGGGGCCTGCTGGGGGTTGCCGACGAGCGCCGCGCCCGACGAGTAGAGCACGAACAGGTCCAGGTCGAGGTCCCTGGTCAGCTCGTCGAGCACGACCGCGCCGCCGAGCTTGGGGCTGAGCACGGCGCGGAAGCGCTCGTCGTCCAGTTCGGTGAGCGGCGCGTCGTCGAGGTGCATCGCGGCGTGCACGACACCGCGCAGCGGCGGGTCCAGGTCGGTGATGATCCGGCGCATGGCCTCCGGGTCGGCGGCGTCGGCCGCGTGCGCCGCGGCGTGCACTCCGCGTGCCGTCAGCTCGGCGAGCAGCGCCGGCGCTTCGGGCGAGTCCGCGCCACGTCGACCGACGAGGGCGAGGTGCCGCGCGCCGCGGTCGGCCAGCCACCGCGCGGTGGCCGCGCCGAACCCGCCCAGTCCGCCGGTCACCAGGTAGGTCCCGGCGGGATCGAGGGCGGGGACCGCCGGTGTGCCCGCCACGACCACCGGTTCGGCGCCGGGGTCGAAGGAGACCACGACCTTGCCGACGTGCCAGGAGTGCTGCAGCTGCCGGAACGCCTCGCCGATCCGCCCGGCGGGGAAGACCGCGTGCGGCAGCGGGCGGAAGGCGCCGTCGTCCATGGCCTCGGCGAGCAGCCGTTCGGCGACCACCGGGTCGGTCGACAGCGCGGACAGGTCGACGCCGAAGAAGGCCAGGTTGTTGGCGAAGGGGCGCAGCGGGAGGTCGTTGTCCTCGTACATGTCGCGCTTGCCCAGCTCGACGAACCGGCCGCCGGGGCGCAGCAGCTCCAGGCCGCGGACGATCGCCGGACCGGCCAACGAGTTGAGCACGACGTCCACCCCGCGCCCGCCGGTGAGCCGGCGGACCTCGTCGGCGAAGTCGAGGGTGCGCGAGTCCAGCACGTGCGCGACACCGAGGGTGCGCAGCAGGGTCCGCTTCGCGGGGCTGCCGGCCGTGGCGATCACGGTGGCGCCGCGGGCCCGGGCGTACTGGAGGGCGGCCAGCCCGACACCGCCCGCGCCGCCGTGCACCAGCACCGTCTCGCCGGCCTCCAGCCGGGCCAGCCGGCCCAGGCCGTAGACGACGGTGCCGAACACCACCGGCATCGTCGCCGCCTCGGTGTCGGTCATCGACCCGGGCACCGGCATCAACGAGCGGGCCGGCGCGACGACCTCGGAGGCGAGCGAGCCCGGCGCCAGCCCGGCCACCCGGTCGCCGACGGCGAACCGGGTCACCCCCTCGCCGACCGCCGTGACCACGCCCGCGCACTCCAGGCCGGGCGCGTGCAGGCCGGTGAACTCGTAGCTCTCCGCCGGCAGGAACCCGGTGGCCTGCATGACGTCCCGGTAGTTCAGCGCGGCGGCCCGCACCGCGACCCGCACCTGGTCCGGCCCTGGTTCGGGGCGGTCGACCGCACGCCAGCCGAGCTCGTAGGACAAGCCGGGCGACCGCACCTCCAGCTGGTACGCGGCGGGATCGGGCACCGTGTCGGGCAGGTCGACCTCGCGGGGCGTGAACCGGCCGTGGGGAGTCAGCGCGATCTCGTCCTCCGCGCTCGGCGCCAGCAGCTCCCTGGCCAGCCGCTCGGCGGGATCGCCCGTGCGGGCGAGGGAGACGCGGCGCACCACCACGTCGGGGCACTCGTTGGCGACCACGCGCGCCACGCCCCAGACCGCCGCGTCACCGGGCGCTTCGACCTCGGTCGGGATCGCGCCACAGGGTCGGGTCACCAGCCACACGGCGCCAGCGCCGGGTCGTTCGGCGATCGACCGCAGCAGCGCCGCGCACCGCGTGGTCCGGTCCAGGAGCGGCGTTCCCGGTTCACCGAGGATCAGCACGGGGTCGGTGCCGTCCGGCGTCCACTCGGCGGCCGGCACGACCCGCGGCTCGGGGCAGCCGGCCAGGTGCAGCAGCCGTGCGGTCCGCTCGGCCAGCGGCGTTTCGGCGGCGGTCTCCACGAGCAGCGTCCGGCGCACGTCCGGATCACCCGCCGGCAACGGCGGCCGGTCGCGGTCGGTGTCCGGCGCCGTCGCCATCAGCACCGAGAAGTCCCCGCGCAGCCGCGCGGTCTCCGCGCCGGTCTGCACGACGTCGGTGAAACCGGTCCGGCGCAGCAGGTCCGGCCACCGGTCGCGGTCGAGCAGCACGGTGCCCGGCCGCAGGTCCCGGTCTTCGGCGTGCCAGAAGCTGTCGAACAGGCCGAAGACCGGTGCGAGCACGACCGGGTTGTGCGACTCGCAGGCGAGCAACCTGCCGCCGGGCGCCAGCAGGGCCGCGACGTGCGTCAGCGCCCGGGTCAGGTCCTTCGCCGTGTGCAGCGCGTTGGCGGCCAGCACGACGTCGAACGCGCCCTCGGTGAACCCCTGCTCGGCCGGCGGCCGGTCCAGGTCGAACGTGCCGCACCGGACCCACTCGTGCTCGGCGAACCGCTGTTCGGCGCGGGAGGTGAAGTACGACGACACGTCGGTGAACGTGTAGTGGGCGCGGTCGGCGGGCAGCACGGGCAGCACCGCGGCGGTCAGGCCCCCGGTGCCCGCGCCGACCTCCAGCACCCGCAGCGGCCGATCCGCCGGCCACCGCCGCACCACCTGCCGCACCAACTCCTGGACCACCAGGTTGTGGAAGCGGCAGACCGGTCCGAGGTCGTAGAACTGGGCCAGCAGCCGCTGGTTCTCGTCGGTGGCCAACTGCTCCAACGGGTCCAGCTCGCCCCGCAGCACGTCGACCACGGCGCGGTTGGCGCCGAAGGCGACGATCGTCTCGACCGCGGCCGACGGCACGTCGGCCAAGACCTGGCGCACGAGCCCGTCGGAGTCCGCGACGGCACCGGACAACCGCCACCGCCCCGGCGCCACCGGCCGCACGAGACCCGCGGCTTCGGCCTGCGGCAGCTGCAGCTCCACGAGCCGGAGGTGCTTGGTCAGCAGGCCCGCGGCCACCAGGTCGCCGAGCGAGAACTCCACCGCGCCCGGCAGCACTTCCCGCACCAGTTCGACGGTCCGGTGCACCGCGGCCCTCTCGTGCAGCTCGCCGGCGCGGGCCAGCCCGGCTTCGAAGGTCGCCCGCAGTTCTTCGAGCCTGGGCCGGGCGGCGGCCAGCACCTCGTCCGCGCCTGGCAACGGGCTCGGCGGCACCGGCTCGTCGTGGTGCGGCGCGGCGCGCAGCACGGTGTGGCCGCGCCGGATCCCGATCCGCCCCGTCCCGCCGATCCGGCGCATCCGGGCGCCCTCGACCTCGACGGTCACGGCGCCGTCGGCGTCCAGCACGGTGATGTCCCAGCAGGCCTCGCTGGAGGTGAGCATCCGTTCGCGGACGTCCACGAAGCCCTCGTCCGCCGGGGTGCGCCACACCCGCAGGGTGTCGAACGCGGCGGGCAGGAAGGCGTCCTCCGGGAGCTTCCGGGTGATCAGCGGCGCACCCGCCTGGAGGGCGCCGTCGAGCAGCACGGGGTGGAGCGCGAAGTCGTCCGACGGGCGGTCGTGCCGGTAGGAGGCCAGCACCCTGCCGTCGCCGACGAGCACCTCGGTGAGCACCTGGAACGCGGGGCCGTAGCTGAGGCCGAGCCCGTCCAGCTCGGCGTACTGGTCGCGGCCGTCGACGCGGCGGGTCAGACCGGCGCGCAGGGCGGCGAGGTCCCGCGGCGCGGGCGCTCGGCCGATCAGCCGGCGGACCCGGCCGCGCACGTGCGCGCGGGGATCGGGATCGGCGCCGTCGGTGCTGGTGATGGTCACGGTGCCGGCGCGCGGGTCGAGCGAGACCTGCGTGTGCACGCTCGCCGCGTCGGGCCAGGGCACCACCAGGGGTCGGCTGATCTCCAGGTGCCGCACCTCGACCGGGTGACCGAGGGCCTGGTTGCCCGCCGCGAGCGCCATCTCCACGAAACCGGCCGCGGGCATCACCACGGAGCCGGCGAGCCGGTGGTCGACCAGCCACGGCACCAGCACCGGCTCCACCGGGCCGTGCCACAACGGCTGCGGCGACGGCAGGCGTTCGCCGAGCATCGGGTGGTGCACGAGGCCGTCGCCGCTGGTGCGCAGCCACTGCTCCGGCGTGCCTTCCCAGTGCCGCTGGCGTTGCCAGGGGTAGGCGGGCAGGTCGGTGACGCGGCCGGGGGTCGGGAAGTAGCGGTCGCGGTCGACCAGGCCGCCCGCGGCGAGCACGGTGGCCACGGCGGTGCGGGTGGCGGCCGGGCCGTCGGCGTCGCGGTGCAGCGTGGGCACGACCGCGGTCGGGGTCTGCGGGCGTGCGGCGGCGAGCTTGCGCAGGTAGCCGCGCAGCACGGGGTGCGGGCCGATCTCGACCAGCACGTCCACGCCGTCGGCCAGCGCGTGGGTGACGGCGTCGGCGAAGCGGACCGGCTCGCGGACGTTGCGCCACCAGTAGTCCGCGTCCAGCTCGGCGCCGTCGATCACGGCGCCGGTGACGGTGGAGAACAGGGGGATCGTCGTGGCGGCCGGGGCCAGGCCGGAGAGCGCGGCGCACAGGGGCTCGCGGACCCGGTCCATCGCGGCGGTGTGGAAGGCGTAGTCCAGGCCGAGGTCGGCGCAGGCGACGTCGTGGGCGGCGAGGTCGGCGACCAGGGCCGCGACGGCGTCGGCGGGGCCCGCGACGGTGACGTCGTTGGGCGTGTTGATCCCGGCGATCTCCGCCGCCGGGTGCAGCCGGCGCAGCTCGTCGGGGGACAGCGGCACCGCGGCCATCCGACCACCGGCGGTCGGGGCCTGGGCCCGGCTGCGCTCGGCGATCACCCAGGCGGCCTGGTCCAGCGGCAGCGCGCCGGCGGCCCAGGCGGCGGCCACCTCGCCGACGCTGTGGCCGAGCACGGCCGTGGGCACGATGCCGTTGGCGCGCAGGACCTCCGTGACGCCGACCTGGACGGCGAACAGCAGCGGCTGGGCGATCTCGGTGGCGGCCAGCTCGGCCGCGGTGACCGTCGTGAGGCGGTCCAGCACGGACCAGCCGAGGTACGCGGTGAGCGCGGTGTCCACCTGCTCCACGGCGACCCGGAAGTCCTTGTCGGACAACAGGTCCGCGCCCATGCCGGCCCACTGCGAGGCGTTGCCGGAGTAGGCGAACCCGAGTCGGCCCTCGCCGACGGCCTCGACCGGCGTCGCGTCGGGCAGCAGGCGGGCGGCCTCCGCGGGACCGGTGGCGAGCACCGCCCGGCGGTACCGGTGGTGGCCGCGGCGCACGCACGTCGTGTGGGCGAGGTCGTAGAAGTCCTCGGTGCGGCCGAGGTGGTCGACGAGGTCCGCGGTGGCCTGCTCCAGCGCCTCGGGTGAGCTCGCCGACACCAGCACCGGACGTGGCTGGTCGCCCTGCGGCTCGACCGGTTCCGGCGCGGGCGGCGAGGCCAGCACGACGTGGGCGTTGGCGCCGCCGAAGCCGAAGGAGTTGACGCCGGCCACGATCCGGTCGTCGCCGGGGATGGGGCGCGGCGCGGTGGCCACCGCCAGGCCGAGGCCGGTGAAGTCGATGTCCGGGTTGGGCGGGTCGGCGTGCAGCGACGGCGGGATCAGCCGGTGCCGCAGCACCAGCACGGCCTTGAGCAGGCCGACGATGCCGGAGGCGGGTTCGAGGTGGCCCACGTTGCTCTTGACCGAACCGATCGGCAGCGGGCCGGTGGTGCGGCGACGTCCCAGCGCCCGGCCGATCGCGGTGCACTCGATCGGGTCACCCACGGGCGTGCCGGTGCCGTGCGCCTCGAAGTAGGCGATCTCGTCCGGGTGCACGCGGGCCCTGGCGTACACCGCGCGGAGCAACTCCTCCTGGGTCTCGGCGTTGGGCAGGGACAGGCCCATGGTGCGGCCGTCGCTGTTGCTGCCGTTGGCCAGCACCACGGCGTGGATCCGGTCGCCGTCGGCCCGGGCGTCCGCGAGCCGCTTGAGCACGACCAGCCCGCCGCCCTCGGCGCGCACGAACCCGTCGGCGTCGGCGGAGAACGCCGAGCAGCGGCCCTTCCTCGACAGCATCGACGCCTGCGAGAACCCGATGTAGTGGTAGGGGCTGACCAACGCGTTCACCCCGCCGCACAGGGCCGTGCGGCTCGTGCCGTCCAGGACCGCCCGGCACGCCTGGTCGAACGCCACCAGCGACGAGGAGCAGGCGGTGTCCACGGCCATGCTCGGTCCGCGCAGGTCCAGGCAGTGGGAGATGCGGTTGGCGGCGATCGAGGACGCGGCGCCGGACATGGTGTAGGCGTTGATCCCGCGCGCGTCCATCATCTGCAGGCCGCCGTAGGCGTTGTCGGAGATGCCGACGAACACCGCCGTGTCGCTGCCCGCCAGGGCCTCGCGCGCGATCGCGGCGTCGTCCAGCGCCTCGGCCGCCAGTTCCAGCAGCAACCGGTGCTGCGGGTCCATCTGCCCGGCCTCCTTCGGCGAGATGCCGAAGTGCGCCGCGTCGAACCCCGCGAGGTCGTCGAGGTACCCGCCCGCCGTGGTGTAGCCCTTGCCGGGGCGCGGCAGGTCGCGGTCGGTGAACCGGCCGAGGTCGAACCGGTCCGCCGGCGCCTCGCCCACCAGGTCCCGGCCGTCGACCAGCGCCTGCCACAGCCCGGCGAGGTCGTCGATCCCGCCGGGCAGCCGACAGGCCGCACCCACGATGGCGACGGAATGGTCCTCGTGATCGTTCGCAGTGTGCACGCCTCACCCCTCGCCGCCGCCGGCCCGGTCCGCCACCAGCCTTGCCGGCCGCGACACGGCCCCGCCAACGCAGACCGCCAGGTTCACCCGGACCGGTGGCCGCCCCCCGACGGTGCGGCCACCGGACCGTCCACGCCGGACTCGTGGGGCCAGGCATCCGATGCGGCCGATCCCGGCACACCCGACCGGGGGCCTCCGATGGTGTGGATCAGGTCCGACCGCGCCGGCCGGCGGAGATCTCGGCGAACCGGTGAGCGGCCGGACACCCCGTTCCGCCGAGCGGTCGCCTCGTCGGCCGGTCCGCGGACCTGCGGACCTCCTACGATGAGCGCGGTGCGGAGGTCTTCCGGCAACGCTCCTCGAGCCGGGCGCACCGTGCGCCACGAGCATGTGACGAGAGGTGACCCGCTGACCGGGACCGGCGGGAAGGCGGTATGAAGCACGACTTCGGTGCCACGACCGCGGTCATCCGGCGACGTGCCGACGTGGTCATCGACGTCGGCATTATGTGGCCCGGCGTGCTCGCGACCGTCCACCCCGGGGTCGAGCTGCGGGCCGGCGGACTCGTCGTCGTCAACTGGTTCGCCAGGTCCCTTGTGCCGTGGTCAGCGGTCGACTCGGTCGTGGTCGACGACCGCCTCGCCTTGGTGCTGCGCGACGGTCGACGGGTGAACGTCGCCGCCGGCGTGCGTTTGTCCGAAGTGGACGTAGAGCGGTCGTCACGTGGTGACTCCTCGTCACCACTCAACCGTGGCGGCCCGTCACGCTTCGACACCCGTCCGGGCGGGGTGCCCTCGATTAGCGTCGGAAGCCGAGCAGCCACCGCGCGGAGGTCCGGAAGATGCGCCCACGACTACGTCCCGACGTGCGGTACGTGAAGAGCCCGGACGGGGTGTACGTGAGCGGCTTCGCCGGGGCGTGCACGTTGACCGGCAGCGCCGGCTACGAGTGGCTCGACCGGCTCGCGCCGTTCCTCACCGGCGAGCACGTCCTCGAAGACCTGGTGGCGCCGCTGGCGAGCGAGCAGCGGCACGTGGTGGAGCACCTCGTCCGGTCGCTGCACGAGCAGCGGTTGCTGGTCGACGCGGCGGACGACGCGCCGCACGCGCTCACCGACGAGGAGCAGCGGGTCTACGAGTCGGAGATCGCCTTCATCCGCTACGCGACCGACTCCGCCGAGCACCGGTTCGAGCGGTTGCGCTCCGCGCGCGTCACCCTCCTCGGCGGCGGACCGGTGCTGGCGGCGCTGCTGGGAGCGGGGCTGCGCTCGGGGTGGCGGCGGGTGGCGGTGCGGACCGGCGACGACGCGGAGAGCCTGCGCGCGCTGGCACGCGGTGCGGTCCGCGACGGCAAGCAGGACGTGACCGTCGAAGGGGGACGGGGGCTGCCGGACGACACCGACCTCCTGCTGTGCGTGTCCGCCCGCCGCGACGACCTGCTCGCCGCCGCACGCGCCAGTGCCCGGTCGGGCGTGGCGATCGGGCAGGTGCTGGTGGGCGGCGACGAGGCGTGGGTGACCGCGGTCGGCGCGCCGGACGTGGTCGCGGCGGAGTCGTGCTGGCGGCGGTTGGGCGCGTGGCGCGGCGAGGGAACCGACGAGGGCCTGCTGACGGGACCGGCTCCGGGCGCGGTCGCGGCGCACCTGGCGTTCGCCTCCTTCCGGCACCTGACGGGCTCGGCCGCCGCGGTCGAACCGGAGTTGACCCGGATCGACCTGCGGGACCTGAGCGCCCGCACGTGCCGGCCACTCCCGTACGCGGTGACCGGGCAGGTCCGGCTCGACGCCGAGATCGAGCCGGACGGGTTCACCGAGCGGCTCCGGAGGTTGGTCGACGAACGGGTCGGCGTGCTCGGCCGGCTGGACGAGGACGACCTGCCGCAGGTGCCGCTGGCGGTCTGCCGCGCGTCGGCCTCCGACCCCGAGTCGGTGTTGCCCGGCTGGGTCGGGGCGTCCGAGGTGACGGGGTGGGGCGCCGACCGGGACGAGGCCCGGTGGCGTGCCGCGCTGGCGGGCTTGGCGACCTACGGCAGCCTGGTCGACGCGCGCGGCGGCGAGCGGCTCGACCTGCTCACCGGCGCACCGTGCCTGGTCGCGCCGATCGAGCCCCACGTCCCGTACCGGGCGCCGGTCGGCGTCGCCGCGGGTCGGACGTGGGGTGACGCGGTCGCGGCCGGGCTCCGGGCGCACTGCGAGCTGCTGCTCGCCGAACGCGAGGGGGAGCGGTGCGACCTCGCCGCCGTGGTCCGGGAGACGGGCGACGAGCGGGCGGCCGAGCTGCTGCGGTTCCTGCGCGCCGCGGCCGTGGACGTGGAGGCGACCGACCTCGGCTGTGCGCTCGGCGTGCCCGCCTTCACCGTGGCGGTGGCCGGCGCCTCGGTCACCACGTGCGCGACCACGGTCGCCGAGGCGCTGCGCGACGGGCTGGAACGCGCGGTGCTGCACTGGCAGTGCGGCCTGCCCGAGGACGCGGCGACCACGAGGTGGACGGCCGAGGGCGACCGGTCCACGCCCGCCGACGACCCGCGCTGCCGCACCCTGGCCGCCGCGTTGCGCCGCGCCGGACGCCCACCGGTCGCGGTGCCGCTGCGGGTGGACGACGACGTGCGCGGCCTGGCGCCGTGCCTGGTCCGGGTGGTGGTCGACGGTGACTGACCTGCTGCTGGACGACCCGGTCGTCGCGTCGCGGCCGGAGCGCGACCAGGTCGTGGTGTCCGTGTCGTCCGCCCCGGGCCGACTGCGCGCGGCGTTGGCCGAAGCGCTGGGCGACCGCGTGATCGAGGGCGCGCCCGTCGCCGGCCGCCGGCTCCCGGTCCGGGTGGACGGTCCGGTCGTGCTGATCGGGCCCGCGGCCGTGCCGCCCGCGCCCGGCTGCCCCACCTGCGCCGAGCGCCGGCGTGACGGCAACCGCGCCGACCGGCTCGGCCGGGCCGCGTTGCGCGCCGAGTTCGGCGACGACCCGGTGGACGCGCGGTCCCCACTGGTCACGGCGGTGTCCGCGCACGCCGTCGCCGAGGTGGTGGCCGACGAGCTGCGCCACCTCGACCGTGCCGACGGGCAAGCGCGCACGCGGGGCGCGCTGCTGAGGTTCTCCCTGCTCACCTGCCTGTTCACCCGGCACGCGGTCCTGCCGGACCCGCTGTGCCCCGACTGCGCCGACCTGCCCGACGACACCCGGTCGGCCGCCTGGATCCACCGCCGGCCACTGCCCGAAGCGGACACCGGGACGTTCCGCACGCGAGCGCTGACGGGTCGGTGGGACGAGCTCGTCAAGTCCTATGTGGACAGCGAGACGGGGCTGATCGGCTCGCTCGCCGCCGGTTCGCCGTACGGCATCCCGACCGCGACGGCCCGGCTCGGCCCGCCCCGCCCGGGCGGCGGGGAGCGGCACGGCTACGGCCGCAGCGGCGACTTCCGCACCGCGCGCCTCACCGCCGTCACCGAGGCGTTGGAGCGATACGGCAGCCTGCGCCCGCTCGGTCGCCGCACGTCGGTCCACGCGCCCTACGCCGAGGTCGCGGACCGGGCGATCGACCCGCGCGAGCTGGGCCTGTACCCCGACGACTGGTACGACCGGCCCGGTTTCCCGTTCGCCCGCTTCGACCCGGCCCGACCGCTGGCCTGGGTCTGGGGCTACTCCTTCCGGCGCGCCGAACCGGTGCTCGTGCCGGAGAGCTACGCCTACTACGGCAGCCGGACCGCCGAGCAGGACACCCGCCTGGTCTACGAGTGCTCCAACGGCTGCGCGCTCGGCGGGTGCCTTGAGGAGGCCGTCTTCCACGGCCTGCTGGAGATCGCCGAGCGCGACGCGTTCCTGATGACCTGGTACGCCAGGCTTCCCGCGCCCCGGCTCGACCTCGACGCGGCGCGCGACCGGCGCATCCCGGTGCTCGCCGAGTTCGTGCGCCGCCGCCGGGGCTACGACGTGTCGGCCTACTCGATCACGCTGGAGCAGCGGGTGCCCGCGGTGCTGGTGCTGGCCGTCGACGCGCGGGACCGGCCCGAGGTGCCGTTGCACGGGTGCAGCGCGGCGGCGCACCCGGATCCGGAACGCGCGTTGCACGCGGCCCTCACCGACGCAGCCGCGGGCATCGGCACCCGCCTGGGGCGCTTCGACGCCGACGGCGCGGCGAAGATGGTCGCCGACCCCGACGAGGTCCGCGAGATGCGCGACCACGCCCTGCTCTACGGGCACCGCGACACCGCCGGCCGGTGGGGCTTCCTCGACGACCGCTCGGCCGTGCCGCCGGCCGACCTGGCCGCGCGGACCGCGTGGCCGCGCCACCACGACCTGGGCGACGACCTGGCCGAGCTGGTCCGGCGCTACCTGGACACCGGGCTGGACGTCGTCGCGGTCGACACGACCACGTCGGAACAGCGGGCGGGCGGCTTCGCGTGCGCCAAGGTCGTCGTGCCGGGGACGCTGCCGATGACCTTCGGCCACCGGTACCGCCGCACGCACGGCCTGCCGCGCCTGTCCACCGTGCCCCGACTGCTCGGCCACCGCTCGACGGACCTGGCGGCCGAGGAGGTCAACCCGCACCCCCACCCGTTCCCCTGACGTGCCGGGAGGAGCCGTGTCCGGTTCCCGAGTGATCGCACCGGGTTCGCAGCCCGCCGTCGTGCCGGGCGAGGCGACCCGCCGCTACCTGCGCGCCCTCGCCGAGCGCGGGCGTGAGCCGGTCGACTGGACGGCCGCGCCGCCGACGTACAAGCGCTACCGGTACGCGGGCCGCGTCGTGCTGCCCGCGCGGGAGCCCTCACCGCACGGCGACCTGCTGCGCGGCCTGCTCGGCGTGACCCGCGCCGAGTGGTCCCACCGCCGCGTGCGGCTCAAGCGGCCCGCGCCGTCGGGTGGCGCGCTGTACCCGATCGAGGCCTACGTCGCGCTCGGCGAACCCGCCGGGCTCTACCACTACGACGCCGCGCACCACGCCCTCGACCTGATCCGGCCGGGGGACCACCGGCCGCTGCTGCACGCGTCGCTGACCCGTCACTCGGCCGGTGTGCCAGACGTGGTCGTGGTGCTCGCCGCGGTGTTCTGGCGCAACGGCTTCAAGTACAAGGAGTTCGCGTATCGCCTGCAGTGCCAGGAAGTCGGCGTGCTCAGCGCGCAGGCACTGGCGCTCGGCGAGCGGCTCGACCTCGACACGGCGGTGCACCTGCGGTTCGACGACGCGGCCTGCCAGTGGCTGCTCGGCCTCGACCCGACGCGGGAGGGCGTGCTGGCCGCGCTCACGTGCACGTCCGGCAACGCGGTGCCGCCGGGCGACCCGCCACGACTGCCCGCCGCCGTCGAGGAACACCCACCGCCCAGCGTGGTCGACCGGCTGCCCTGCCTGACCGCGCTGCACGCGGCGTCGGCCGCGCCGCACCCCGGTGTGCTGCCCGTGCCGCGGCAGGCGTCGCCCGGTGCGGTCGTGCGCCTGCCCGCGGCACGTGCGGTGCGCGTCGCCGACGCGCTGCCGCTGCGGGCGTCACCGGAAGCCGGGTTCCTGCCGCGGCACATCACCGCGGAGGCGTTGGCGACCGTCCTGGCGCACGCCGCCGCCGGTTATCCGGGCGACCTGCCCGGCAGCCACGAAGAGCCGGTCACGGTGGCGCCCTACGTGATCGTCCAACGGGTCGCGGGCATCCCTCCCGGCGGCTACCGGTACGACCGGTCGACCGGCGCCCTGGTCGCCGCGGGCGGCACGGGGGACGTCCTGTCCGGCCGCCTGCAACCGAACACCCGCCTGGCGTTGTCGGAAGCGGCGGCGGTCGTGGTGCCGGTGGGCGACCAGACGACGGGCAGCGCCACGTTCGGCGACCGCTGGTACCGGTTGCAGCAGGCCGAGGCGGGACTGGTCGTGCACCGCGCCACCCTCGCCGCGACGGCGTGCGGTCTCACCGCCCGCATCCACTCCGACGGCACCAACGCGTCCACCGACGCCGTCCTCGGCCTGACCGGTCCGCTGCACGCGTTGTCCTTCCTGCTTTTGGGGACGCCCCGACCCGGCGTCACGGTGACCGGACCGCTCGGCTGACTACCCGTGGCGCACCAAGCGGTTCGAGCGGGTCACGGCCGGGTGACGGAGGACCGCCGTGGCGTGACGGCGACGACCACGAGGCGTGCGGGCCGCGAGCTAGGCCCGCGCAACCCGCACGAGTGGTTTGGGGCGGGATGCCGGATCGGTCGTGCTGCACTGGACGAGGTGCCCGGGAACCGTTCGGGCACAACGAAGATCCCTATTCTGGAAGTGATCCCATGACTGTCTCCAAGCCTGTGCTGAACTTCGACGACCTGCTGGTCGAGACGATCGGTGTCGTGCCGGCGGCTGCTCCCGAAGAGCTGACCGAGGGCCATGGCCTCACCGAACTCGGCGCGTCCAGCCGGTTCTCGGACTGCGAGGACTGCGACGACTGCGAGGACTGCGGCAGTTGTTCGGCCATCGCCTGACCGGAAGACCGATCCACGTGCGCTGGTCGGCGGTGCGGGGTGCGGGAGCCCTGAGGTTGCCGCACCCCCGCGTCGGTGCGAGGTCTGGAGGAACCCTTGCCGCACGAAGCAGTCACCGATCCCGGGCCGGGCCCGGCCGGGTTCGAGGTGGGCGGTGTGTTCGGCGTGCGGGTCGGTGGCGCGCCCGTGGCCGACCTCGAAGCGCTGCGGTGCGGGCGGGCGTGGGCGGCGGCGGAGGAAGTCGTTGCGCTCCAACGGTGGCTGAGGGACGAGGGCGCGGCGTTGTCCGACCTGCTGCACCCGGTGATCGGGCGTTGCGCGGACGAGGACCGGCCGCTCTTGGTCGCGTTGCGGCGGGCGGTGTTCCAGGGCAAGCGGCCGGCCGGACGGGTGTGGTCGGTGCGGCGGTCGTTGCCCGAGGGCATCCGGGCACGGGTGGAGCACTGGGCCGACGCGCTGGTGCGGGCCGGTGACCTGACCGCGGGGGTGCCGGCGGCGCTCGCCGCCGACCAGGCCGCGGCACGGGAGGCGGTGCGGGTGGCGGCCGGGCGGGACGCGTTCCGGTTCGCCCTCGTGCTGGGCAGCCCGGACCTCACGCGGGAGGCGTCCCGGTGGCTCGACGACGGGGTGGGGCCGCGTCCCCGCGCGGTGGCGAGCCTGGCGAAGTACCTGGCCCGCGCGGCGGCCAAGCCGAGCCCGTACGCGTCGTTCACGGTGAGCGGGCTGGGCGGGTGGGGGAGTGCCGGCCCGGCGGTGGCGACCTCGGGCGACCTCGGGTGGCGCGGCGTCGTGGAGCTGGACCGGGCGGCGGTGCTGGCGCTGTGGTCCGCCCTGGCCGGGCGCCCGGAGCTGCGCGACCACGTGGGCCTGCGGGTCAACCCCTCGGTCGAACGGGAAGGCGACCGGTGGTGGTTCCTCGGCGCCGGCCCCGACGAGCCGGTCGTCTCCGTGGCGGACGCCGTGCGCGACGTCCTCGACTTCGTCCGCACCACACCGGCACCCACCATCGGGTCGCTCGGCCGCCACCTGGCCCCGGCGCCCGACGACCGGGTGCGTGACGACCGGGTGCGCGACTACGTGGACCGACTGGTGTCCTTGGGCCTGCTGGAGGCGCGGCGGCCGTTCCCGGACCAGTCCGCCGACCCGTTGGACCACCTCGCGCGCTGGGTCGAGGCCCACGCCGCCGGATCACCGTGGCCGGGGCGACTGCGGGACCTGCGCGCGGCGGTGGCCGGCTACGGCACGTCGACCGCGGCGGCGCGCCGCGTCGAGCGCTCGCGCCTCGTCGGCGACCTGCTCGACGCGCTGCTGACCGCCCTCGGCCGGCCGCCGTGGTCGCCGGACCGGCCCGTGCTGCTGGAGAACGCGGTGCTGCCCCGACCGGTGGTCGTCTGCTCGCGCGAGCGGTGGCGGCCGGTGCTCGAGGACCTGGAGGCCATCCGCGGCTTCCTCGGCGTGATGGACCGCTCGCTGCCCGTCAAGCTCGCGCTCGCCGAGTTCTTCCGCGCCACGTTCGGCGCGCGGGCCAGGGTGCCGTTCCTGCGGCTGTACCGGACGTACCGAGCCGATCCCGGCCCGCGGACCACCCCCGTGTCGTGGCGGGCCGTCGCCGCGGGCCTGTACGGCGACGACGACGGCGTCCGGGAGACCGTGTCGGTCGACCCGCAGGTGCTCGCGAAGCTCGCCGCGTCCTGGCCCGCGCACGTCCGCGCGCCGCGCTCGGTGTGCTGCTACGGCCAGGAGCTGCCGGGCCCGGACGGACCGGGGTTCGTGCTCAACACCGTGCGCACCGGCTACGGCTGGGGCATCACCCGGGTCGAGCACCTGCTCACCGCCGCCGGCGTCGTCACGCCCGCCCGCGCGCCCGTGCCCGGCCCGGACGTGGCCCTGGCCGAGTGCCGGGCCGCCTTCGGCTCGCAGCTCAACCAACGCGCGGCGGCGGTGCCGCACGTCATCGACTACCCCGGCGGCGAGCCGGGCGGACGTCCGCTGACCGACCTGTGGGTCCGGCAGGACCCGACGAGCGGCCGGCTGCTGCTGTGCGACGACGGTGGCCGCGAGGTGCGCCCGCTCGCCCTGGGCATGCTCGTGGAACGCGCGCTGCCGCCGGCGTTGCGGTTCCTGGTGGCGGTGTTCGGCGAGCCGCAGACGGCGTTCGCGCCCAACCCGGCCTGGGACGACGTCGGCTGGCGCGCCCCGGTCGACGGCGTCCGGCGCAGGCCGCGGCTGGCGGTCGGGCGGGTCGTGGCGGTCCGCGCCGGGTGGCGGGTGCCCGCCGCGCACGTGCCCGTCCGGGCGAAGGGCCGGTCGGACGCGGACTTCCTGCTGGAGCTGGCCCGCTGGCGCGGCGCGCACGGCCTGCCGCGCCGGTGCTTCGTCCGCACGACCGGCCGTCGCGACGCGTCGCGCAAACCGGTCTACGTCGACTTCGCGAGCTGGTTCCTGCTGCCCTCCCTGCCGCGCGGCGCCGACACCGACGTGATCTTCGAGGAAGCGCTGCCCGACCCGGCGGACGCACCGCGGCACGGCGGGCACGGGCGCCGCGTCACCGAGTACGTCTTCGAGCTCTCCGCGACGGACCGGCATGGCTGAACCGGTCCGCCACTGGGTCGCCGCGCACGTCTTCCACCGCGGCGACCAGGACCTCCTCGTCACCGGGGCGATGGCCCCGGTGTGCGAGGAGCTGACCCGGGCCGGGCAGGTCGCCGGCTGGTTCTTCCTCCGCTACTGGGAGGGCGGACCGCACGTGCGCCTGCGCCTGCTCGCCAGGGCCCCGGCGGCCGGCATCCGGTCGGCGGTGGTGCGGTCGTGCGCACGGCACCTGGCCGACCACCCGTCGCCCCCGGACGGCTGGTCCCAGGGCGACTACGAGGCCGTCGCCCGCCGCCGCGCCGAGGGCGAGCGCCTGGCCAAGTGGGACCGGCGGCTGCGGGCGGTCGACACCGTGGAGTTCATCGCCTACGAGCCCGAGCACCACGCGTACGGCGAGGGCCGGGCGCTGCGCGCCGTCGAACGGCACTTCGCCGACTCCAGCCGCATCGCCGTCCACCTCCTGGCCGCACCTCCCGAGCGGCGGGCGGGCGCGGCGCTGGCCATGCTCACGCTCGCCCTCGCGGTGTGCGAACCCGACCTGGAAAGGGCCGCCTCCCGCTTCGCCGCGGTGCGGACCCGGCTGCCGTCACCGCGCCACCACGCGGACCGCCGTGACGACCTGCGCGACCAGACCCGGCGGCTGTGGGAGCACGCGTCCTCCGACCCCGCCGACCTCGCGCGCACCGACGTCCTCGGGGCGTGGTGGCGGTCGATCCGGGTCCTGCACGCGACCCTGACCGGGCTGCGGGCGCGGGGCGACTTCGCGCCAGTGGACGCGCTGTCGCCGTTCGCCGGCCTGGCGCGGGCGCTGCGACCCGACGACCCGGTGGTCCCGTACGTGGTCCTGCGCTGCGCGCACCTGCTGTGCAACCGCCTCGGCCTCTCGGCGGCCACGGAGGCGCGACTGGCCTCCCTCACCGCCCGAACGCTGTCCGAACTCCCCGATCACCACGACGAGGTGGCACCGCTGTGACCGTCGACGCCGAACCCTCCCGCCCGGACACCCGCACCACGTGGCACAGCCTGCACGTCTACTACTACGACCCGGACAAGGACCGGCTCATCCTCGACGCGGTCCGCCCTGTCTTCCAGCACCTGCGCTCCCGCGTGGCCGGCCTCTACCTCGCCCGGCACTGGCGCCAGGGCCCGCACCTGCGCCTGTTCGCCAAGACCGACCCGGACACGTGGGCGCGCGTGGTCCGGCCGCGCATCGAGGCCGTGGTCGGCGAGTACCTGGCCGCGCACCCGTCCACGACCGAGCCCGACCTGGCGCACGACCTGGCCCAGCACCGGCTCCTGGCCCGGCGCGAGAAGGAGCACGGGCCGCTGGTGCCGTGGTTCCCCGACAACTCCATCCACGAGCAGCCCTACGACACCAGGCCGCACGTGATCCGCAGCGCGGAGACCGGCGAGCTGATGGCCTCCTTCGCCTCCGAGAACACGAACCTGCTGTTCCGGATGCTCGACCAGGTCCGCGCCGGCGCCGACGCCAAGGAGCTGATCGCGCTGGAGCTGATGCTGGCCACCACGGTGACCGCGTGCCCGCCCGTCACGGCGGGGTTCGCGTCCTACCGCTCCCACGCCGAGGGGTTCCTGCACTCGTGCGCCGACCCGGACGCCGTCCGCGCGGCGTTCGACGCGCACTACGAGGCGCACCGCGAGACCCTGGTCGCCCGCACGCGGGCCGTGCTCGCCACCCTGGAGGGCGGTGCGAACCGCACCCCGTACGCCCGCCGGTGGGCCGCCCGGTGCCACGACTACGGCCGGCGCGTCGAGCCGCTGATCGCGCAGGACCTGGTCTTCCCGCCGATACCGGCCGAACCGCCCGCCGCCCGGCCGCGGGCCCCGATGCACGCGCTGATGTTCGGCAACCGGGCCTACCGCGAGGCCGTGTTCCGCAACCCGGACTTCCTCCGCTACCGGTTCCTGCTCAACTGCACGTACCTCCAGATCAACCGGCTCGGCCTGACCCCGTTCCAGCGCTTCCGCACCTGCCACGCGGCGGCGAACGCGGTGGAGGAGATCTACGGCATCTCCGCCGTGGACACCATCCGGACCTACGTGGAGTTCCACCCGAACCCGACGGCCTGACGGAGCCCGCCGCCGTCCTCCGGCCGCCGCGCCGCGTGCCTCCGTTCGGCAGGCGAAGGGTGCTCGTGTTCACAGGACCGGTGTGATCACGGGCGTGCCCCGGGGCCTGTCCCGCTGGATATTGGAATCGGATGGTTCTACCGTGGGTTACAGGTGTTCTGACCGAGCGTGACCGGTTTCGGTGGGTGGGCCGTCAGGGTGAGGGCGGCGCTGTGGGGACGTTCACGAGGGGGCCGGGATGGGGCATTCGGCAGATCGGTCGTGGTCTCGGCAGAGCAGGGACGCTCCGCTGTTCGAGGCGTTCCTGCCGTTGGGGCGAGGAGAGGTCGTGCCCGTCGAGCACGTCGACGCGGCCACGGGGTCGCCGTGCGCGGCCGATCGCGCGCTGCGCCTGCTGGTGGTCGGGCGTGACTGGGTCGGCGCGATCCGGTGCGCCGAAGAGGCGTTGGAGGACGAGGCCTGTCGCAGCCGCGAGGTCTGCGTCGCACGGGCGCTGTCGACGTTGATCTACGGCGGTGAACTGGTCACCGCCGACGCGCACAGCCTGCTCAACGCCGACCGGCCGGAGGTCTCCGGCGTGGTGGCGCTGCTCCAGGCGCGCATCGCCCGGCTGTTCGGCGACGTGGAGCGCGCGCACGCGCTGCTCGGCCGGCTGATGTCGGCCGACACGCAGCTCGAGACCCGACTGGTCGCCGCCGGCTGGGCGGTGGAGCTGCTGGCCGAGTGCGGCGACGCGGCAGGCGCCCGCGCGCTGGCCCGGGAGCACCGGCTGGACGAGGCGCTGGACGCCGGCGTCGCGTGCCGCCCGGTGCTGCTCGCCGCACGCGGCGCGATGGCGATGGCGGACGGGCGGCCCGGTCTGGCGGTGGCCCAGTACCTGGGCTGCGGGCGGGAGCTGATCGCGCGCGGCGTGGCCAACCCGGCGGTGACGCCGTGGCGCAGCGAGGCGGCGCTGGCGGCGTTCTCGGCCGGGCGGGACCAGCTCGCCGTCGCCCTGGCGCGGCAGGAGTACGAGGCCGCCGTGCTGTGGGGCGAGTCCCGCACGGTCGGGCGCGCGTTGTGCGCCCTGGCCGTCGTGGACGCCGACGGCCAGGAGGTCGAGCGCCTCAGCGAGGCCGGGCAGCTGCTGGAGCTGGCGCAGGCTTGGCCGGAGCTGGCGCGGTCGCACTACGAGCTCGGCATCCGGCTGGCCGCGCGCGGCGACGTGGTGGGCGCCCGGCAGCGGTTGCAGTGCGCGTACCGGCTGGCCCGGCAGACCGGCAACCCGCAACGGGCGCAGCTGGCCGAGCGCGCGCTGGCCGCCGTCGCCGCTCCGCCGCGCAGGCCGGCGTTGACCCGGCAGCAGGCGCGCATCGCCGAACTGGTGGTCGCAGGATACTCGAACAAAGAGATCGCGACGAAACTGTTCCTGGCGCTGCGCACGGTCGAGTTCCACCTTTCCAACACCTACGAAAAACTCGGCGTGACCGGCCGCGACGAGCTGCGCGCGGCACTGGAGCACTACGCCTGAGGCACTACCCCGTCCGCCCCGCGTCCCATTAGGCGACGCGGGGCGGTGACGTGGGTCACAAATTGTCGGTCGCGAGTTTGCGGGTCGACCGTAGTATCCGGGCGCAACCCTTGTCGGCGTCGAAGCGGCCGTGCCAGCATCGATCCCGTGTGAATGAGCGTGTCCCACACCGACAATTCCGATAAGTCGTGGATCGGGACCGGCGCAACTCATCGCGAATGTGACGAAGGGTTAACGCGAGCCATGGCCGAAGAAGCCGATCTGGCGGCGCAGGTGAAAGCGCTCGCCGCGCGCGTCGACGAGTTGGAGCAGGCGCGGGCGCTGCACGAGCTGCGCAACCGCCTGCCCCGGTTGATCAACGACGGCGCGTGGGGGAGCGTCGGCGAGCTGTTCACCGAGGACGCGCACCTCGACTACGGCGAGGTCGGTCGGGCCGACGGCCGCGCCGCCATCGCGGAGTACTTCGCGGGACTGCCCGCCCGGATCGACGCGGACAACCCGGTCGCGTCCGGGGTGCTGGTCAAGCAGTTCGTGCACGGGCACGACGTGGAGGTCCGGGGCGACCGGGCGAGCGGCGTGTGCTTCTTCGAGGAGAAGGTCGTCTTCGACCGCGAGGCGTACCTGGTAGCGGGCAAGTTCACCGACTCGTACGCCCTGGTGGACGGCCGCTGGCTGTTCGACCGGATCACCCTCACGCCGTACTGGGTGATCCCGCACGACCGCGGCCACGGCCGCTGACCGCAGTCGCCCGAGGGGGAGGGTCCATGCTCCAGCAGAACACCACCAAGCGCATCGGCTACTGGCTGCTCCTGCTGCACCAGGCGTTCGACGCCGCGACCACGACCGCGTTGCGGGACGTGGGGATCGACCGGCGGCAGTGGCAGGTGCTGCACGCCATCACCATCGGGGTCGGCACCGTGCCGGCGATCGACGAGGCGTTCGCGCCGTTCCTCGTGGCGGACCGCGAACAGTCCTACCGGCCGGTCGTCGAGGATTTCGTCGCGCGCGGCTGGGCCGAGTTGGACGGCGACGCGATCACCCTGACCGAGGCGGGCGCCGCAGCGCACGCGAGGGCCGAGGTGCTGGTCAACGCGCACGCCGACGAGCAGTTGCGCGGCATCACGCAGGAGGAGTTCCTCGCGGCCAACGACGTGCTGCGGCGGATCGCCGAGAACATGCGGGACAACGGCTCGCTCTGACCGTTCAGGTCGATTTTCCCCGGAATTGTTTCCGGGGCGGTCGAACCTGCCCGGAGCACGGTCGTGTGGGAAAACGGGGATGGGGGTCCTACCGTGCGAAAAGTGCTGATCGCCAATCGCGGCGAGATCGCGGTGCGCGTCGCCCGCGCGTGCCGCGACGAAGGACTGGAATGCGTGGCGGTGTACGCCGAGCCCGACCGGGACGCGCCGCACGTGCGCCTGGCCGACGAGGCGTTCGCGCTGGGCGGCGACACCCCGGCGACGAGCTACCTCGACATCGACAAGGTGCTCGCCGCCGCACGGGAGTCCGGCGCGGACGCCGTGCACCCCGGCTACGGCTTCCTGTCCGAGAACGCCGGGTTCGCGCAGGCCGTCCTGGACGCCGGGTTGACCTGGATCGGGCCCTCGCCCGACGCGATCCGCGCGCTCGGCGACAAGGTGCAGGCCCGGCGCATCGCCCGCGAGGTGGGCGCGCCGCTGGTGGCGGGCACGCCCGCGCCGGTCGACGGGCACGAGGAGGCGGTCGCGTTCGCCGACGAGCACGGGCTGCCGATCGCGATCAAGGCGGCGTTCGGCGGTGGCGGCCGCGGCCTGAAGGTGGCCCGGACCAGGGAGGAGATCCCCGAGCTGTTCGAGTCGGCGGTGCGCGAGGCCACCACCGCGTTCGGGCGCGGTGAGTGCTTCGTGGAGCGCTACCTGGACCGGCCGCGGCACGTGGAGACGCAGTGCCTGGCCGACCGGCACGGCACCGTCGTGGTCGTCTCCACCCGGGACTGCTCGTTGCAGCGCCGCCACCAGAAGCTGGTCGAGGAAGCGCCCGCGCCGTTCCTCACCCCGGAGCAGAACGCCGAGCTGTACCGGGCGTCCAAGGCGATCCTGGCGCACGTCGGGTACGTCGGCGCGGGCACGTGCGAGTTCCTGGTCGCCCGCGACGGGACGATCTCGTTCCTGGAGGTCAACACGAGGCTCCAGGTCGAGCACCCGGTGACGGAGGAGGTCACGGGCGTCGACCTGGTGCGGGAGATGTTCCGGGTCGCCCGCGGCGAGCGGCTGGACGACGTGGACCCCGTGCCGCGCGGGCACTCGCTGGAGTTCCGGCTCAACAGCGAGGACCCCGGTCGGGGCTTCCTGCCCGCGCCGGGCACGGTGACGCGGTTCGCGCCGCCCTCGGGGCCGGGCGTGCGGCTGGACTCCGGCGTGGAGAGCGGCACGGTCGTGCGGCCCGCGTGGGACTCGCTGCTGGCCAAGCTGGTCGTCACCGGCGCGACGCGCGGGCAGGCGCTGCGCCGGGCGGCCCGCGCGCTGGCCGAGTTCCAGGTCGACGGCGTGCCGACCACGCTGCCGTTCCACCGCGCGGTGGTGGACGACCCGGCGTTCGCGGGCGAGCCGTTCGCGGTGCACACCCGGTGGATCGAGACCGAGTTCGACAACCGCGTGCCGCCCTACGACGGCGAGCCGCACGAGGAACCGGCCGCCGCACCGCGCGAGACGGTGGTGGTCGAGGTGGGCGGCCGTCGGCTGGAGGTGTCGTTGCCGTCGCCGGCGCCCGCCGCGCGCGGACCCGTCGCCACGGCGGTGCGCAAACCGCGGGCGGCGGCGCGCAAGGCCGCCGCGACGGGCGACGAACTGGTGTCGCCCATGCAGGGCACCGCCGTGAAGGTCGCCGTCGAGGAGGGCGGGCGGGTCGCCGCGGGCGACCTGGTCCTGGTCGTCGAGGCGATGAAGATGGAGCAACCGCTGCTCGCCCACCGGGCGGGCGTCGTGCGCGGCCTCACCGCGAAGCCGGGCGACGCGATCGCCGCCGGCGCGGTCGTCTGCCGGCTCTCCGAATGAAGCCTTCCACCCCCGAGGAGGGGACTGTGTACGCATCGGTCGTTGTCGTGGGCGCGGGACCCGCGGGTCTCATGCTGGCCGGCGAGCTGCGGTTGGCGGGCGTCGACGTGGTCGTGCTCGAACGGCTGCCCGAGCGCACCGGCGAGTCGCGGGGCATCGGGTTCACCATCCGCACGATGGAGGTGTTCGACCAGCGCGGCCTGCTGCCGCGGTTCGGCGGGATCGAGACGGGCACGTTCGGGCACTTCGGCGGCATACCGCTGGACCTCGGCGTGCTCGGCGCGGCGCGCGAGTCGGCGAAGACCGTGCCGCAGCACCGCACCGAGGCCGTGCTGGAGGGCTGGGTGCGCCAACTGGGCGCGGACGTCCGGCGCGGCACGGAGTTCGTCGGGTTCGAGGAGGACGCCGACGGCGTCACCGCGCACGTCCGCGGCACCTCGGAGACGGTGCGCGCCCGCTACCTCGTCGGGTGCGACGGCGGTCGCAGCACGGTGCGCAAGCTGGCCGGGTTCGACTTCCCCGGCACGGACGCCACCACCGAGCTGCTGATGGCCGACCTGCGCGGCATCGACATCGAGCCGCGGATGATCGGCGAGCAGGTGCCCGGCGGCATGGTGATGACCGCGCGCCTGCCCGACGGGACCACGAGGGTCATCGTGGGCGAGCGCGGCACCCCGCCGCGCCGCCGCACCGGACCGCCGGCGTTCGCCGAGGTCGCGGAGGTCTGGAAGCGGCTCACCGACACCGACATATCGCAGGCCGAGCCGGTCTGGGTGAGCGCGTTCGGCGACGCGGCCCGCCAGGTCACCGAGTATCGCCGCGGCCGCGTGCTGCTCGCGGGCGACGCCGCCCACGTGCACCTGCCGGCCGGCGGCCAGGGCATGAACACCGGCGTCCAGGACGCGGTGAACCTGGGCTGGAAGCTGGCCGCCGTCGTCAACGGCACGGCGCCGCCGTCCCTGCTGGACACCTACCACGCCGAGCGGCACGAGGTCGGCCGCCAACTGCTGGTGAACACCCGTGCGCAGAGCACGTTCATCCTCGGCGGCGCGGAGGTCGCGCCGCTGCGGGAGGTGTTCGCCGAGCTGCTGCGCTACCCGGAGGTGCAACGCCACCTCGCGGCCCGGGTGAGCGGCCTGGACATCCGCTACGACGTCGGCGGCGGCGAGAACCCGTTGCTGGGCCTGCGGTTGCCCCACCTCGACCTGGCCCGCGGCCACCACCGGACGAGCGGCGCGGAGCTGCTGCGCCGGGGCCGGGGCGTCCTGCTCGACCTCGCGGACAACGCCGTCCTGCGCCGACGGGCGGCTCCCTGGGCCGACCGGATCGACGTCGTCACCGCGACCGCGGCCGACGACCTCCCCGGCGGGACCACGGCGGTCCTCGTCCGGCCCGACGGCCACGTGGCCTGGGCCGCGCCGGGCAGTCACCACGACCTGCCGACGGCCTTGGACCGCTGGTTCGGACCGGCCGGCTGACCAGGAGGAGGACCGATGCACAGCACCTTGATCGTGGCCCGGATGGACCCGGGATCCGCGGGCGACGTCGCCGCGCTGTTCCGGGAGTTCGACGAGAGCGACATGCCGGGCCGCATGGGCACCCGCCGGCGCCAGCTCTTCCACTACCGCGGCCTGTACTTCCACCTCCAGGACTTCGACGACGACCACGGCGGCGAGCGCATCGAGGAAGCCAAGGGCGACCCGCGCTTCGTCCGGATCAGCGACGACCTGAAGCCGTTCATCGAGGCCTACGACCCGAAGACGTGGCGCTCGCCCGCGGACGCGATGGCGAGCCGGTTCTACCACTGGAGCACACCGTGACCAACCGTCGAGTGGTGATCACCGGGGTCGGCGTCACCGCCCCCGGCACACCGGGCGTGAAGAACTTCTGGGACCTGCTCACCGCGGGCCGCACCGCCACCCGCCGCATCTCGTTCTTCGACCCGTCGCCGTTCCGCTCCCAGGTGGCGGCCGAGGTCGACTTCGACGCCGAGCTGCACGGCCTCGGGCCGCAGGAGGTCCGGCGCATGGACCGGGCCGCGCAGTTCGCCGTCGTCACCGCCCGCCAGGCCGTGGAGGACAGCGGGCTGGAGTTCTCCTCGGTCGACCCCGGCCGGGTCGGCGTGACCATCGGCAGCGCGGTCGGCGCGACGATGGGGCTGGACCAGGAGTACCGGACGGTCAGCGACGGCGGTCGGCTGGAGCTGGTCGACCACCGCTACGCCGTGCCGCACCTGTACAACTACCTCGCGCCCAGCTCGTTCGCGACGGAGGTCGCCTGGGCGGTCGGCGCGGAGGGTCCGAGCACGGTCGTCTCGACCGGCTGCACGTCGGGCCTGGACGCGATCGGCTACGCCACCGACGTGATCCGCGAGGGTTCGGCGGACGTGATGGTCGCGGGCGCCACCGACGCGCCGATCTCGCCGATCACCGTGGCCTGCTTCGACGCCATCAAGGCCACCACGCCGCGCAACGACGACCCCGAGCACGCCTCGCGGCCGTTCGACGCGAGCCGCAACGGGTTCGTCCTCGGCGAGGGCGCGGCGGTGTTCGTGCTGGAGGAGCTGGAGAGCGCCCTCGCCCGCGGGGCGAAGGTGTACGCCGAGGTCGCCGGGTACGCGACCCGGTCCAACGCCTTCCACATGACGGGCCTGAAGCCGGACGGCCGGGAGATGGCCGAGGCGATCCGGGTCGCGCTGGCGCAGGCGCGGCTCAACCCGGAGGACATCGACTACGTCAACGCCCACGGTTCGGGCACCAGGCAGAACGACCGGCACGAGACGGCGGCGTTCAAGCGGAGCCTGGGCGAGCACGCCTACCGGGTGCCGGTCAGCTCGATCAAGTCCATGGTCGGCCACTCGCTGGGCGCGATCGGCTCGATCGAGGTCGCCGCCTCGGTGCTGGCCATGCAGCACGACGTGGTGCCGCCGACGGCGAACCTGCACGACCCGGACCCGGAGTGCGACCTGGACTACGTGCCGCTGGTGGCCCGGGACTGGAGGACCGACGCGGTGCTGTCCGTGGGCAGTGGCTTCGGCGGCTTCCAGAGCGCCGTGGTGCTCACCGACCTGGGGCGGGTGCGGTCGTGAGCGTCGTCGTCACGGGCCTCGGCGTGGCCGCGCCGACCGGGCTCGGGGTGGACGCCTACTGGGCCAACACCCTGGCCGGCGCCGGCGCGCTGGACCGGATCTCCCGGTTCGACCCGTCGAGCTACCCCGCCCGGCTCGCGGGCGAGATCAGCGACTTCGTCGCCGAGGAGCACCTGCCGGGCAGGCTGCTGCCGCAGACCGACCGGATGACCAGGCTCGCGCTGGTGGCGGCCGACTGGGCGTTCGCCGACGCGCGGCTCGTGCCGTCCGAACTGGCCGACTACGACATCGGCGTGATCACCGCCAGCCACTCCGGCGGCTTCGAGTTCGGCCAGAACGAGCTGCGGGCGCTGTGGAGCAAGGGCGGCCAGTACGTCAGCGCCTACCAGTCGTTCGCCTGGTTCTACGCGGTGAACAGCGGCCAGATCTCCATCCGCAACGGGCTGCGCGGCCCGAGCAGCGTGGTGGTGAGCGACCAGGCGGGCGGCCTGGACGCGGTCGCGCAGGCCCGCCGCCAGATCCGCAACGGCACGTCGGTGGTGCTGGCGGGCGCGGTCGACGCGTCGATCTGCCCGTGGGGCTGGGTCGCGCAGCTCACCAGCGGCCGGCTCAGCGAGCACGACGACCCGCGGCGCGCCTACCTGCCGTTCGACGAGGACGCCGCCGGGCACGTGCCGGGCGAGGGCGGCGCGCTGCTGGTGCTGGAGGACCAGCAGCACGCCACCGCCCGCGGCGCGCACGTCTACGGCGAGATCGCCGGCCACGCGTCCACCATGGACCCGCCGCCGGGCAGCGACCGCGCGCCGACGTTGCAGAAGGCGATCCAACGCGCGCTGGCCGACGCGGGCGCCGTGGCCGACGAGATCGGCGTGGTGTTCGCCGACGCCGCGGCCGTGCCCGAGCTGGACCGGGCCGAGGCGGAGGCCGTCACGAAGGTCTTCGGCCCGCGCGGCGTGCCCGTGACCGCGCCGAAGACCGGGACGGGTCGGCTGTACTCCGGCGCCGCGCCGCTGGACCTGGCCGCCGCGCTGCTCTCCCTGCGCGACGGCGTGATCCCGCCGACGGTCAACACCCGCCCGTCCGAGCGCTACGAGCTGGACCTGGTGACCGGCGCGCCGCGCCGCGCGGACCTGAAGGCCGCGCTGGTGATCGCGCGCGGGCACGGCGGGTTCAACTCCGCGGTCGTCGTCCGCGCGCCCGAACCGACCTGAGACTGCCGAGAGGAACCACCATGTCCGTGAAGTTCACCATCGACGACCTCAAGCGCATCCTCCGCGAGGGCGCCGGCACGGACGAGGCCGTCGACCTCGACGGCGACATCGCCGAGAGCGACTTCGAGGAGCTGGGCTACGAGTCGCTGGCGCTGCTGGAGACCGGCGGTCGCATCGAGCGCGAGTACGGCATCTCCCTCGACGAGGACGCCCTGGCCGACGCGCGCACGCCCGCCGCCCTGGTCGACCTCGTCAACTCCCACCTCGCCGCCCAAGCGGTCTGAGCACGAAGGAAAACCCATGACGGACAACGGAAAGGTCGCGCTGGTCACCGGCGCGACGAGCGGCATCGGCCTGGCGACCGCGCGGCTGCTCGCCGAGCAGGGCCACCGGGTCTTCCTGTGCGCCCGCGGCGAGGAAGCGCTGCTGCGCACCGTCAAGGACCTCCAGGACGAGGGCCTCGACGTGGACGGCACGACCGGCGACGTGCGCGAGAAGGACGACATCCGCCACGTCGTGCGGGCCGCCGTCGACCGCTACGGCCCGATCGACGTGCTGGTGAACAACGCGGGCCGCAGCGGCGGCGGCGTGACCGCCGACATCGAGGACGACCTGTGGCTCGACGTCATCGCCACCAACCTCACCAGCGTCTTCCTGGTCACCCGCGAGGTGCTCAACACCGGTGGCATGCGCGGCAAGGACCGCGGCCGGATCATCAACATCGCCTCCACCGCGGGCAAGCAGGGCGTGGTGCTCGGCGCGCCGTACTCGGCGTCCAAGCACGGCGTCGTCGGGTTCACCAAAGCCCTGGGCAACGAGCTCGCGCCGACCGGCATCACGGTCAACGCGGTGTGCCCCGGGTACGTGGAAACCCCGATGGCGCACCGGGTCCGGCAGGGCTACGCGGCGGCGTACAGCACCACCGAAGAGGCGATCATGGAGAAGTTCACCGCCAAGATCCCGCTCGGTCGGTACTCCACGCCCGAGGAGGTGGCGGGCCTCGTCGGCTACCTGGCCTCCGACACGGCCGCCTCGATCACCGCGCAGGCGCTCAACGTCTGCGGCGGCCTGGGCAACTTCTGAGCAGCACCGACCGAGGAGGACACCCATGACCGGCTTCCCGGTCCGCGAGGTCGAGCACGAGATCACCGTGCAGGCGCCGCCCGCGGACGTCTACCGCATGCTCGCCGAGGTGGAGAACTGGCCGCGGCTGTTCCCGCCGTCGGTGTACGTGGACTGCGTGGAGCGCGAGGGCAACCGCGAGCGCATCCGGATCTGGGCCACGGCCAACGGCGAGCCGAAGAACTGGACCTCGCGCCGCGAGCTCGACCCGGACAACCTGCGCATCACCTTCGCCCAGGAGGTGTCGTCGCCGCCGGTCGCGGAGATGAGCGGCACCTGGGTCATCGAGCCGCAGGGCGAGCAGACGCGGCTGCGGCTGCTGCACACCTACCGCGCGATCGACGACGACCCGGAAGGGCTGGAGTGGATCGACCAGGCGGTCGACCGCAACAGCAAGGCCGAGCTGCCGTCGTTGAAGGCCAACGTCGAGCTGGCCACCAGGACCGCGGAGCTGACGATGTCCTTCGTGGACTCGGTCACGATCGACGGCGCGGCCAAGGACGTGTACGACTTCGTCAACGACGCGGGCCGGTGGACCGAGCGCCTGCCGCACGTGGCGTCGGTGACGTTGACCGAGGACACGCCCGGCTTGCAGGTGCTGCGGATGGAGACGCTCACCAAGGACGGCTCCGCGCACACCACCGAGTCGGTCCGGGTCTGCTTCCCGCACCACAAGATCGCCTACAAGCAGACCACCCTGCCCGCGCTGATGACCCTGCACACCGGCTACTGGACGTTCGAGGAGGACGAGCACGGCGTCACCACCGCGTCGTCCCAGCACACCGTGATCATCAACCCGGACACCATCGCCAAGGTCCTCGGACCGGACGCGGGCGTGGCCGAGGCGAGGACGTTCCTCCGCGACGCGCTGGGCAACAACAGCCGGGCGACGCTCGGCCACGCCAAGGCCTACGCGGAACAGCGGCGCTGAGGCGATGGACACCGACGTCGTCGTGGTCGGGGCGGGCCCGGTCGGCCTGCTGCTCGCGGGCGACCTGTGCGCGAGCGGCGCGCGGGTCACCGTGCTGGAGCGGCTGACCGAGCCCACCACCGAGTCCCGAGCCTCGACCCTGCACGCCCGCACCGTGGACGTGCTGGCCGAGCGGGGCGTGCTGGAGGCGCTCGGCGGGCTGCCGCCGGGCGGACCCGGCCACTTCGGCGGACTCCGGCTCGACCTCACGGCGGCCGACCCGGGTCACCGCTTCGCCGGGCAGTGGAAGTGCCCGCAGGCCGGGCTGGAGCGGGTGCTGGGTGAGCGGGCGGTCCGACTGGGCGCGCGGGTGCTGCGCGGCCGGGAGCTGACCGACCTCGTCGAGCGGGAGGACCACGTCGTCGCGGTGGCCGGTGCCGACCGGATCACCGCCGCGTACCTGGTCGGCTGCGACGGCGAGGAGAGCACCGTGCGCGTCCTCGCCGGGTTCGACTTCCCCGGCCGGGACGCCACGCTGGAGATGCTGCGGGCCGACGTCGAGGGCGTCGACCTCCCGGACCGGCGGTTCGAGCGGCACCCGAACGGCCTGGCCACCGCCCACCGCTGGCCCGACGGCAGCACCCGCGTCATGGTGCACGTGTTCGGCTCCACGCCCGCGGCGCGGTCGGGTCCGCCCGCGTTCGCCGAGGTCGTCCGGGCGTGGGCGGAGGTCACCGGCGAGGACATCGGCGGCGGGCGGCCCACGTGGCTCAACGCGTTCGGCAACACCAGCCGGCAGGCCGCGACCTACCGCCGGGGCCGGGTGCTGCTCGCGGGCGACGCGGCCCACCGGCAGATGCCGGTGGGTGGCCAGGCGCTCAACCTCGGCCTCCAGGACGCCGCCGAACTCGGGCAACGGCTGTCGGCGCGGCTCGCGGGCGACGACGACGGCCAGCTGGAGCACTACGACGCCGTCCGGCACGCCGCGGGCGCCCGGACGCTGACCAACATCCAGGCGCAGGCGCTGCTGCTGCTCGGCGGGCCGGAGGTGGAGCCGCTGCGCGAGGTCTTCGGCGAGCTCATGCGCTTCGACGCCGTGCAGGCGCACCTCGCCGGGATGGTCAGCGGCCTCGGCACGGCGCCCGCACCACAGCACACACCTCAGGAGAGGACCACCATGGGCAAGCTCGAAGGCAAGACCGCGCTGGTCACGGGCGCCAGCCGGGGCATCGGCCGGGCCACCGCGCGGCGGCTGGCCGAGGAGGGCGCGCTGGTCGCCGTCCACTACGCGAGCAACGACGAGGCCGCGGCCGAGACCGTGGCGCTCATCGAGAAGGACGGCGGCCGGGCGTTCGCCGTGCGGGCGGAGCTGGGCGTGCCCGGCGACGTGCACGAGCTGTTCCTCGGCCTGGAGCGGGGGCTGCGCGAGCGCACCGGCGCCACCACGTTGGACATCGTGGTGAACAACGCGGCGGCGCAGACCGCGGCGGGCCTCGCGCCCGAGGACGTGACGCCGGAGGACTTCGACCGGCTGATGGCGGTCAACGCCAAGGCGCCGTTCTTCATCGTGCAGCGCGCGTCGGAGTCGCTGGCCGACGGCGGGCGGATCATCAACATCTCGTCCGGCGTCACCAGGGTCGCCAACCCCGAGCAGGTGGCGTACTCGATGAGCAAGGGCGCGATCGAGCAGCTGTCGCTGCACATGGCGCGCCACCTCGCGCCGCGCGGCATCACGGTGAACTCCGTCGCGCCGGGCATCACCGACAACGGCAGCCCCGTGTTCGACATCCCGGAGGCCGTCGAGGCGATGTCGCAGCTGTCGGCGTTCAAGCAGGTCGCGAAGGCCGACGACGTCGCGAACGTGGTGGCGTTCCTGGCGACCGAGGACGCGCGCTGGATCACCGGCGCGTTCATCGACACCAGCGGCGGCACCCTGCTGGGTTGAGATCGGGGGGAAGCATGACGACAGTCCGCGAACCGGAGACCCACGTCGCCCGGATCGACGAGTTGGCCGCGTTGAAGGAGCTGACCAGGGCCGGCGAGGACCCGCGTGCCACCGAGCGGCAGCACGCGAAGGGCAAGCTGACCGCGCACGAGCGCATCGAGCTGTTGCTGGACAAGGGCAGCTTCACCGAGGTGGAGCCGCTGCGCAGGCACCGCGCCACCGGGTTCGGCCTGGAGGCCAAGCGCCCGCACGGAGACGGCGTGGTGGCCGGCTGGGGGAGCGTCGACGGCCGGCGGGTGTTCGTGTACGCGCACGACTTCCGCGCGTTCGGCGGCGCGCTGGGCGAGGCGCACGCGCAGAAGATCCACAAGGTGATGGACCTGGCCATCGCGGCGGGTGCGCCGCTGGTGTCGTTGAACGACGGCGCGGGGGCGCGCATCCAGGAGGGCGTGTCCGCGCTCGCCGGCTACGGCGGGATCTTCCAGCGCAACGTGCGCGCGTCCGGCGTGATCCCGCAGATCAGCGTGATGCTCGGGCCGTGCGCCGGAGGCGCCGCGTACTCGCCCGCGTTGACCGACTTCGCCTTCATGGTGCGCGGTGTCTCGCAGATGTTCATCACCGGGCCGGACGTGGTCCGCACCGTGACCGGCGAAGAGATCACGATGGAGGGGTTGGGCGGCGCGGAGGTGCACGGCGGGACGTCCGGGGTGGCGCACTTCGTCTACGACGACGAGGAGAGCTGCCTGGCCGACGTCCGGCTGCTGCTGTCCATGCTGCCCGCCAACAACCGCGAGCTGCCGCCCGTGGTGCGCGGTGACGACCCGGTGGACCGGCGCGGCGACGCGCTGCTCGACCTGGTGCCCGTGGACGGCGCGCGGTCCTACGACGTGCGCGACGTGATCGAGGAGGTCGTCGACGACGGGCACCACTTCGAGGTGCACGCGCTGTGGGCGCCGAACCTGGTGTGCACGTTCGCCCGGTTGGACGGGCAGCTGGTCGGGATCGTGGCCAGCCAGCCGGCCGCGCTCGCCGGGGTGCTGGACATCCGCGCGAGCGAGAAGGGCGCGCGGTTCGTCCAGTTCTGCGACTCGTTCAACATCCCGCTGCTCACGTTGGTGGACGTGCCCGGCTTCCTGCCGGGGGTCGACCAGGAGCACGACGGCATCATCCGGCGTGGCGCGAAGCTGCTGTACGCGTACTGCAACGCGACCGTGCCCCGGGTGTCCGTGGTGCTGCGCAAGGCTTACGGCGGCGCGTACATCGTGATGGACTCGCGGTCGATCGGCGCGGACGTCTCGTACGCCTGGCCCACCAACGAGATCGCGGTGATGGGGGCGGAGGCGGCGGCGGACGTCGTGTTCCGGCGCGAGATAGCCGCCTCCGCGGATCCCGCGCGCACCAGGCAGGAGAAGATCGACCAGTACCGCGGCGAACTGGTGCACCCGTTCTACGCGGCCGAGCGCGGCCTGGTGGACGACGTGATCGACCCGCGCCGGACGCGCGAGGTGCTGATCCGCACGTTCGCGATGCTGGAGACCAAAGACGCCGACCTGCCGCGCCGCAAGCACGGCAACCCACCGCAATGACGGCCCGGGACCGGCGGTTGGCGGCGGTGGGCGACCAGGGCCCGCGGTCGGCGGTGGCAAGCGACCGCGACCCGCATCCGGTGGTGGGTGGCCAAGACCCGCGGCCCGAACTTCTGCTGCGCGTCGAGAAGGGCGATCCCGACCCGGTGGAGCTGGCGGCGTTGGCGGCGGTCCTGCGGCTGCGGGCGGCAGCGGCGGCGGTCGTGGAGGAAGAGGTGCCACGGCGGGCGGCCCGGTGGCGCAGGCCTGAGCGCGTCGCGGGCTTCGCGGGCGCGCGCACCTGGCGGAACTGACTTCAAGGAGACCGGTATGGACGTCGGCTTTCTCTTCGACCTGCGCAACCCCGCGCAGTGGCAACGGCCCTGGGCGGACCACTACGCGCGCAGCCTGGAGCTGTGCGAGGAGGCCGACCGGCTCGGCGCGAACGGCGTGTGGTTCACCGAGCACCACCTGTTCCCCGACGGCTACCTGCCCCAGCCGCTGACGTTCGCCGCCGCCGCGGCGGCGCGCACCCGCGACGTCCGCATCGGCACCGCCGTCACCCTGCCCGCACTGCGCCAACCCGCGCACCTGGCCGAGGAAGCGGCCGTCGTGGACCTCATCAGCGGCGGGCGGCTGGAGCTCGGCATGGGCGCCGGCTACCGCGTGCCCGAGTTCGAGCTGGTCGGCGCCGACCACGGCCGCCGGTTCGCCGAGACCGAACGCGTCATCCGCGAAGTCCAGCGGCTGTGGCGCGAAGGCGGCGTCACGCCGCTGCCGATCCAGGACCCCGTGCCCATGTGGGGCGGCTTCTACGGCCCGCGCGGCGCGCGCATCGCGGGCCGGCTCGGCCTCGGGCTGCTGCACATCTCGCGCGACATCCTCCCGCACTACCGCGACGGGCTGGTCGAAGGCGGCCACGACCCGGCGTCGGCCCGGATGTCCGACCTGCTGCCCGTGCTGCTCGCCGACGACCCGGACGCGGCCTGGGCCAGGGTCGCGCCGCACCTCGCGCACCAGATGAACAGCTACCGGCAGCTCTCGGTCGAGGGCACGGACGCGCCGCCACCGCCGCTGATCGAGCCGAGCGACTTCCGCGACCGCCGCGAGGACGGCCCGTGGGGCGCGCTGGAGATCATGACCCCCGACGAGGCCGCCGCACGCATCCTCCGACGCGCCGAAGGGCTGCCGGTCGAGCACCTGATCTTCTGGGCCAGCGTCGGCGCGATGCCCGACGACCTGGTGGTCCGGCACCTGGAGCTGGCCAGTCGCGAGCTGGCGCCGCTGCTGGACAAGGCGCCCGCCCGTGCGTGAGGGCGGCGAGTGGGACCGCAAGGCGTGGGCGCTGCTGTTCGTCCTCTCGGGCAACATGCTGCTCGACGCCCTTGAGGTCGCCGTGGTGCTCCCGGCGCTGACTCCCCTCAGCGCCGGGTTCGCCATCACGACCCCGGACGCGCAGTGGGTGATGAGCGGCTTCGCGCTCGGGTTCGCGCTGCTGCTCGTGCCCGGTCCCCACCTGGCCGCCCGCCTCGGGCGCAAGGAGCTCTACCTGGGCGCGATGCTGCTGTTCGCGGTGGCGTCCGTGGTCGCGGGCCTCACCGACTCGCTGGGCGTGCTCGTCGCGACCCGCGTGGTCAAGGGCTTCTGCGCCGCGCTCACCGCGCCCGCCGGGCTGGCGATCATCGTCTCGGTGTTCGACGGCCCGGCACGGCGGCGCGCCGTCTCGGTCTACTCGCTCTTCGGCGCGGCGGGGTTCACCTCGGGCCTGCTGCTGTCGGGCGTGCTCAGCGCGAACGACTGGCACTGGACGTTCCTGTTCCCCGCGCCGGTCGCGCTGGTGCTGTTCGCCGCCGGGCTCGGGGTGATTCCCCGCGCGCCCGCCGCGCCGCCGCCGCCACTCGACAGAACGGTCCTGCGTGACGGCTCGCTGCTGCGCGCCGGGTTCGGCGCGGCCGTCCTGAACGGCACGTACATCGGGCTGTTGCTGCTGGTCACCGCGCAGCTCGCGCACCTCCCGCCGTGGCGGCTCGCGCTCGCCCTGCTGCCCGCCAGCCTGCCGCTGGTCCTCGCCGCGCCGCACGGAGCGCGGCTCGTGCGCCGGTTCGGCACGGCCAGGCTGATCGCGGCGGGCGCGCTGTGCTCGGCCGCGGGCAACGCCCTCTACC
This sequence comes from Actinosynnema sp. NPDC037264, assembly GCF_055603705.1. Taxonomy (NCBI): domain Bacteria; kingdom Bacillati; phylum Actinomycetota; class Actinomycetes; order Pseudonocardiales; family Pseudonocardiaceae; genus Actinosynnema; species Actinosynnema sp. NPDC037264. The sequence goes on from NZ_JBVJVK010000038.1 coordinate 46,507, forward strand.
TCGCGCGGCCGGACCCGGAGCCGTACGCGACCGCCGTGCTGCCGGTGCTGCTGCTGGTCGAAGCCGGGTTCGTGCTGTCGTTCGTCGCGCTGAACCTCCAGGCCACCGCGACCGTGCCGGCCGACCGACGTGCCGCCGCCGTGCCGGTCTACCAGACGTTCGTGCAGCTCGGCTCGGTCGTGTCGCTGCCGCTGGTCGCGCTGCTGCTCGCCACCGGCGGACCCCGTGCGGCGATGGCGCTGGTCACCGCGGCGGCGGTGGTCGGCGCCGCCGTCGCCCTCACCGGCCTCCGCACGACCACGACAGGAAAGGTCCCGTCATGACCGCAGAACCGCTCACCCTCCTCGTCGTCGTGGGCAGCGTCCGCGACGGCCGGTTCGCGCCGACCGCCGCGCGGTGGTTCGAGGGCGTCGCCCGCACCCACCCGGACTTCCGGGTCGAGCTGCTCGACCTGCTCGACTACCCGCTGCCGCTCGTCCTGCCCGAACCGGGCAGGCAACCGGACTCGGGCACCGCGAGGGTGCGCGACGCGCTGTCGGCCAAGCTCGCCGCCGCCGACGCGTTCGTCGTCGTCACGCCCGAGTACAACCACGCGCCGCCCGCCGCGCTGAAGAACGCGATCGACTGGTTCAACGCCGAGTGGAACGCGAAGCCGGTCGGGTTCGTGTCCTACGGCGGCGCGGGCGCGGGCCTGCGCGCGGTCGAGCACCTGCGGCACGTGTTCGCCGAGCTGCACGCCACGACCGTCCGCGAGTCCGTCAGCTTCACCAACGTGTGGGACCTCTTCGTCGACGGCGCGCCGCGCGACGCGGCGGGCAGCGAGGCGGCGGCGAAGGTGATGCTCGACCGGCTCGCCTGGTGGGGCTCGGCACTGCGCGCGGCGCGGGCCGCGCGCCCGTACTGAAGGGGGAGCGCGTGACCACCGTGCACGACCGGCCGTTCCGCTTCGGCGTCGGCCTCTTCACGCCCGTCGAGCGGTCCGAGTGGGTCGCCAGGGCCAGGCTCGCCGAGCAGTTGGGCTACGACGTGGTGCAGGTGTCCGACCACCTCGGGATGCCCGCGCCGCTGCCGACCCTGCTGCTCGTCGCCGAGGCCACCGAACGCGTCCGCGTCGGGACGCTCGTGCTGAACACGACGTTCTACGAGCCGGCCGTGCTCGCCCGCGACGTCGAGACGATCGACCGCTACTCGGGTGGCCGGGTCGAGGTCGGCCTCGGCGCGGGCTACGAGCGCGGCCAGTTCGACGCGGCGGGGTTGCCCTGGACGCCCGCCGCCGAACGGGTCGCGCACCTGGAGCGCACGGTCGACCGGCTCAAGGAGTCGGCCTCGGCGCCCGTCATGGTCGCCGGTCGCGGCGACCGGGTGCTGCGGCTGGCCGCCGAACGCGCCGACGTCATCGCGTTCACCGGGACCACCCGCGTCCGCGACGGCGAGGGCCTCAAGCTGGGCTCCGTCGGCGAGTTGGCCGATCGCGTGGAATTCGTGCACGCGCACCTCGGCGACCGCGTGCACGACGTCGAACTCAACATTCCCGTTCACCGCGTATTGCTGCCCGGCTCCGAACGCGTGATCGCCGATGTGTGGCAGAATGATCTGGACCTCACGGCCGACCAGCTCGTCGAGTTGCCGTCAATCCTGGTCGGCACACCCGAAGAATGCGTGGAGCAACTGCACGAGGCGCGCAAGCGATTCGGCATCTCCTACTTCAGCGTCCTCGAACCCGAGATGATGTCGTTCTCCCGGGTCATCGAGGCGATGCGTTGAGCGCGCATCACACCAGTTCAACGATAAACGAGATCCAGGGAGCACGGTTTGAAGAGGACATTCGTGATCACGGGCGCCACCGACGGCATCGGCGCGGCCGTGGCGCGGGCGCTGTTCACCCGGGGGGACCACGTCGTCGCGCTCGGCACGAACCCCCGCAAGGGCGAAGCGCTGGCCGGTGAGGCGGAACGCGCCCCCGGCTCCCTGGAGTTCGTCCGGGCCGACCTGAGCCTGGTGTCGACCAACCGGCGCGTCGTCGACGAGATCCTGGACGCGAACCCCGCCATCGACGGCCTGGTGCTGTGCGCGCGCTTCTTCCGCACGTACCGGCGGGAGACGGCGGAGGGCTTCGAGGACAACTTCGCCCTGTTCTACCTGAGCAGGCTGCTGTTCAGCTACGGGCTGCGACCCGCGCTGGAGAAGACCGAGCGGCCGGTGATCGTCAACGTGGCGGGCCCCGGCCACGACACCCCGGTGGCGTGGGACGACCTGCAGAGCACCCGCCGCTACGACGGCGTCAACGCCATGTTCATGACCGGGCGGCTGGACGACCTGCTCGGCGTGACCTTCGCCGAGCGGCACGGCGACGGGCCGGTGCGCTACGTCCTGTTCCACCCCGGCACCACGTCGACCGGTTTCGTGGGCGAGTTCGACCCGCCGACCGCGATGTACATCGAGCAGCAGAAGGCGGTGGCGAAACCGGCCACCGCGGTCGTGCCGCCGATCGTGCGGCTGCTGGACGACCCGCCGGCCGAACCGCTCACCGCGTTCAACCTGTACAGCCAGATGAGCGTGCGCACCGGGCTGTTCTCGCCGAAGGACGCGGCACGACTCGCCGCGCTGACCGACGAGCTGTTGGCACGCGTCGACGGATAACTGCGGAAACGACCCCTGGACGGGTAATCGAGGATCACTCGTCCAGGGGTCGTCGGTGAATAAAGGTCACGAGGAGTATTCGTGGATTTGGGGCTGACCGGCAAACGGGCGCTGGTGACGGGGTCGAGTTCCGGCATCGGCGCGGCGGTGGCCGACGTGCTGGCCGCCGAGGGCGCGGACGTCGTGGTCCACGGCCGCGACCGGGACAAGCTGGAGGTGGTCGCGGAGAAGGTGCGCGGCCACGGCCACCGGGTGGACCTCGCGCTGGGCGACCTGGCGACCGACGAGGGCGCGGCCGGAGTGGTCCGCGCGGCGGGCGCGGGCGGACCGGTCGACGTCCTGGTCAACAACGCGGGCGGCACGGACCTCGTGCCGTGGTTCGACGCGGAGCCGGACCTGTGGGCCGCCGCCTACCAGGTGAACGTGGTGTCCGCGGTGCGGATGATCCGCGCGTTCGTGCCCGCCATGCGGGAACGCGGGTGGGGTCGCGTGATCCAGGTCGGCGGCGGCCTGGCCACCCAGCCGATCGCGATGCAGCCGCAGTACTCGGCGGCGCTCGCGGCCCGGCACAACCTCGCGGTGTCGCTGGCCCGCGAGCTGAAGGGCACCGGCGTGACGTCGAACGTCGTGTCACCGGGGCCGATCATGGTCGAGTACATGCGCGACTGGCTGGCGCGCGTGGGCCCGGAGCGCGGCTGGGGCACGGAGCTGCCGGAGATCGAACGGCGCGCGGCGGCGGAGTGGGTGGCCAACGACGTCGGCCGCTACGGCACGCCCGAGGAGGTGGCCGCGGCCGTCGGCTACCTGGCGAGCCGGCAGGCGGACTACGTGACCGGATCGGTGTTGCGGGTGGACGGCGGGTTCGTGGCGGCGGTGTCGTGACGGTGCGGGGACGGGTGTGGTTGAGGTCGATCGACGACATGACAGGAGTCCGGTGATGGACGGCGCACAATTCGCGGCCGACGACGGCACCGCGCCCGTGCTGCCCGCCGCGGCCCGCGGCGACGCGCGCCAACTGGTGTTCCACCTCGCGGCGGTGAAGTGGTCGATCGGCACGATCCGCGCCCTGGTCGAGCTCGGCGTACCGGACCTGCTGGCCGACGGCCCCGGCACGGCGGCGGAACTGGCCGCGTTGGCGGGCGTGGACGCGTCACGCCTGCGCCGCGTGCTCGCCGCCGCCGCGACCGCGGGCGTGCTGGCCGAGGACGGCGCGGGCCGGTTCTCGCTCACCCCCGCCTCCGACGGCCTGCGCACCGGCGGGCCCGGCGGTTTCCGGGACGTGCTGCTGTTCCTCACCGACCCGATGATGTGGCGGCCCTACGAGGACGTGGCGCACGCGGTGCGGACCGGCGAACCGGCGTTCGACCACCTGTTCGGCGAGCCGTTCTACCAGCACCTGCGGGGCGATCCCGCGGCCTCGGACCTGTTCGACCGGGCCATGGTGCGCAACGACGGCCCCGAGACCTTCGAGCTGTTCGACGACCTGCGCTCGCGCCGGCACCTCCGGATCGCCGACGTCGGCGGCGGTCGCGGCAGCTTCCTGGCCGAGTTGCTGCGCCGCCACCCCGGCGTGACGGGCGCGGTGTGCGACCACCCGCTCGCGATCGCCGGCGCGGCCGACGAATTCGCCCGCCGCGGCGTCACGGACCGGGCCGAGGCGATCGCGACCGATTTCTTCGAGAAGGTGCCGCGGGGGTTCGACGCCTATCTGATCAAGCGCTCGCTGCAGAATTGGGACGACCTGGACGCGGTGCGCGTGCTGGCCCGGGTCAGGGAGGCCATCGGCGACGATCGTGACGCTCGGTTGTGGATTGTGAACCACCTTCTCACCCGTTCAGGTGTACCTGACCTCGGTAAGCTTTCGGATATCGAGATGATGGCTATTCTGGGTGGCCGCGAAAGGGGTTGGGGGGACTGGACCCGCCTGGGGGCAGAAGCGGGTTTCGCGCCGGTCGGAGAACCGGGCGCCGGGCGCGTCACGTTGTTGACGTTCCGCCCGATCTGAGCGCACAGGTCTGAGCACGCATCGGCCCGCAGCGTCGCGGACCGCGAATCCCACGGCTGGGGCGGGGGAGCGCTGTCGACCGCGGCGGTCACGGGTGGCGAGGCCACCGACCGGCGGGCGCCGCGGCGCGCTCACACCCCTCGTGGTGCACGCTTCCCCTCGGTGGCGCCGCCGCACGCCGACGGGATCGCAGAGGCGAAACGACAACGCCGTGCCCGTCGCCGTCGCGCGCGGGCACGCGGATCTTGGGGGTGTGTGTGGAGCACGACGTCGATCGGTCCACCGGCACGGGTCGTCGCGTCCCGGTGGAGTGGCGGCTGCCCGAGAACCTCGGCCCGGACGGGCTGACCCTGGAGGGGGTGCGGCGGACCAGGGCCGAGCTGGTGGAGCGCGGGCGGTGGGGTGAGGCCGACCAGGTGGTGCGGGAGGTGATCGACCTGCTCGCCAGCGGCCCGGCCGGGGTGCGCGGCCCCCAGCTGGGCGGCCTGGTGTACGTGCCGGGCGGACCGGCGCCGGACGACGCGCACTGCGCCGGGTTGGACGCGGCGGGCGTGCCGGAGGAGCAGCGGCTCGCCGCGCGGGCCGTGCAGCTGGCCAACCGGGGCGTGGACCGGGTCGGGACGGTCGCCACCGCCGAGCAGCTGCTGGCGCTGCCCGGCGGGCGCGAGACCGGGGCGTTCTGGTGCGGGATCCTGGTGCTGGCCTACGCCGACGAGCTGGACACCGCGATGGACCTCAGCGTCCGCGCGATGCGCAGCCCGGACGTCATCGACTTCGGCGAGGCGCGTGGCGTGGTGGCGCTGCTGGTGGCCCGGCTGATGTGGTTGGGCGGCGATCCCGGCGGCGCGGCCAAGGTGCTCGCCGGGTCGCTGCGGCGCGACGTGTGCCGGCAGATCCGCAGCGTGGCCGTGGCGTGGCTGGTGTCCGCGCTGGTCGACCTCGGCGAGCTGAACCGCGCGCACGACCTGCTGCTGGAGCACGGGTTCAGCGGCCCGCTGGCGGGCGTGCAGGACCGCGCGGAGCTGTTCATGGCGCGGGGCGCGCTGCGGTTCGCGCTCGGGCAGTACGACCGGGCGCTGGAGGACTTCCTGGACTGCGGGCGCGACCTGACCGCGTGGGGCGTGACGAACCCGGCGGTGGCGCCGTGGCGGTCGCGGGCGGCGGTGTGCGCGAACGCGATCGGCCGCACCGACCTGGCGCAGGCGTTGGTGTCGAAGGAGATGGCGGCGGCCCGCCGCTGGCGCACCCCGCGTTCGGTCGGCCTGGCCTCGCACGCCGCGGCGCTGGTCGCGGGAGGCGAACCCGCGTCCCTGCGCGAGGTGGTCGCGGTCCTGGACGGCACGGACGCGGTCGGCGACTCGCTGCACGCCCGGTACGACCTCGCGCTCGCGCTGGGCACGCGCGAGCTGCACGGCGAGGCGCGCAAGACGCTGGAAGCGGTGCGGGACACCGCCCGCCGCCGGGGTTACGCGATGTGGTCCGCGCGGGCGGAGGAGGCGCTGGCCAGGATGACCGCCCTGGACCGCGCCGGCGGGCTCACCAGGCAGGAGCGCAAGATCGGCGAACTGGCCCGGACCGGCCGCAGCAACCGCCAGATCGCCGAGGAGCAGTACCTGACCGTGCGCACGGTCGAGTTCCACCTGTCCCGCGTCTACCGGAAGCTGGGCCTGGCCGGCCGGCGTGACCTCAAGGCCATCCTCACGCCGCTGTCCTGAGCCGACCGGGCCCTCAGGCCGCCGGGTGGCCCGGTGGTGGTCCCGCGGTGAGCACCGAGTCGACCGGCAGGCGCCGCGACGGCGTGGCCGGGCCGGTGGTGCGGGTGAGGCGGGAGAGCAGGGTCAGCGGGCCGTCCGGTTTCGGGGCCACCCGGTGGAAACGGGTGCACAACTCGTGCAGCTCGGCGGTCTCGGCGGCGTCGAGGATCGTCGCCGCCGGGCCGCCCAGCAGGTCGAACAGGTAGATCGCGGTGGTCATCGGGTGCGGTCCGAGGCCGAGTTGCTCGGCACGCAGCCAGGTCCGCTGCATCGCGCGGCCACCCGCGAGCCAGCACTCCGGGGTGTCGTCGGGGACCGACAGCAGTGCCACCGCGGACGCGCCGGCCACCGCGTCCCGCGCGGCTTGCGCGAGGCGGTCGCCACCGCCGAGCTGCCGGAGGCGGGCGGCGACCTCCGGTCGGGCGACGAGCCGGAGGACCTCCTCGGCCCCGGCCGGCAACGCCAGCGTGGCGACGTCGATCCCGTCGCGGGCCTCGTCGGGTCCGAACCGCAGTTCGCCGAACAGCTCCGCGTGGAGGTGGGGGTTCAGGAACCGGATCCGGTCGCACGCGCCGATGATCCGGCCGAGCTCCTCCAGGCCGGCCGGACGACGGCACAGGTCCAGCCGTGCGCCGTGGTGCGTCGCGGCGGCCGTGAGCGAGGCGACTTCGGCCGCGGTCAGGGGTGACCGCGTTCCGGGGGCGCGGTGCGTGCGGCGGTGCCGCAACGCGGTCAGCAGGCCGTCCGGGGCCGACGCGCCGGGCCGGGTGGTGATCGCGGCGACGACGTCGCCGAACGGGAACGGTTCGACGACGGTGTCGAGGTTGCGGTCCGCGGCGGCGATGACCACGTTCTCCACCGCCGCGCCCAGGGCCAGGAGCGCCGTGCGGGAGTGCGGGTCCATGAGGTTGCGGCCCCGGTCGCGGTCGTGCGCCACCCAGAGCCGGTCGTCGGCCCAGTAGAAGTGCCACGGCTGGGCGTTCCCGGCCGACGGCGCGAGGACCGCGTGCTCCACCAGGTGCCGCACCAGGTCCGGCACGGGCGTGCGCACCGATTCGGTGCGCGGGTGCGCTTCCGGTTCGGCGGACCGCGCCGTCACGTCGGTCACGGGCTCGCGGACGGCGGTGTCGAGGTCCAGGTACCGGCGGCCGGACGGCATCGCCTCGCCGAGGGCCAGGTTGCGGATCGCCGCGGTCATGCTCGCGCCGCCCAGCGTCACGTCGGAGGCCAACTGCGGCCAGGCGGAGACCGTGGACCCCAGCTCCACGAAGGACGCCGCCAGGTTCGCCGAGATCCGCTGACCGTCGACCAGGCGCAGGACGACGGCCGCCTCGCCACCGGCGTCGGCGAGGTCCGCGGTGTCACCGGTGTCCCCGGTGAGCCCGTGGAACAGCGGGCGCGCCGGTTCGAGGTCGAAGCGCTCCACGTCGAGCATCCCCCGGTCGCTGGTCTCCATCAGCACCGGCAGGCCGTGCGCGCGCGCCCGTTGGCGCACCAGGAACTTCACGCTCAGCGAGTCGCACTCCTCGACCACCGCGTCGAGCGGCGGCCCCAGGTCCGGTCCGCCGAGCAGGAACTCCTCGACGTTCTCCGGACCGATGCCGTCCATCACGGACAGTCGGAGGTACGGGTCGAACTCGGCGATCTGCCGCGCGGCGAGCACGGTCTTCGCCCGCCCGATGTCGTGCACGCCCGCCCGGACCCGGTTCAGGTTGGACAGGTCGAGCGTGTCGTGGTCGGCGAGCCGCAGGTGCCCCACGGCGCCTTCGAGCGCGAGGGTGAGCGCGATGGCGTTGCCCACGGACAGGCCGACGACGCCCACGGTGAACTCGGCGAGTCGCGCCAGCTCGTGCGGTGCGAGCTTGGGCCGGTTGCGGTCCAGGCGCAGCTCGCGGAACTCCGCGGGCGGCAGCAGCCGCACGAGCCGCCCCGACCACGGGTAGTGGACCCACCGGCCGTACTCGGACAGCGGCGTGCCGGCCAGGACCTCGGCCACGTCGGCGGCGCGGTCGCCCGGCCGACGGGCCTCCGCCAGGTCGCGCAGCTGAGCCCGCAGGGTGTCGCTGGTCTCCCACACCCGCCCGGACGCGATGAGCCCGTCGAGCCGTCGACGGTCCTCGGCGTCGGCCGGGTCGAAGACGTCGGGGCGCCACGACATCGCCGTCATCGCCCCGCACCGCGGTGGTCGAACCAGCAGAGCGTGCTGCGGAACCGGCCGTCGGGGAAGGGCAGGTCGCGGAACCGCTCGTCCGGCACGAACCCGACCCGGACGCCCACGCCGACGCTGAACTGGTTGGCCAACGTGACCGTCCACCGACCACTGCCCGCCCCGGCCGCCCGCAGCGCCGCTCCGGCGAGCGCGGTGCCGACCCCCGTGCCCTGGTGCCCCGGCCGGATCCAGCACCCGCCGATCTCGTTCACGCCCTCCGGCCCGCGTTCGGCGATGGCGGCGGCGAGGTGCGGCGACCCGGTCTCCGCCGGGATCACCGTGCGGGCGCGCAGCAGGATGCCGCCGACGACCTCGTCGGCCGCGGCGGCCAGCACGACCGCCGTCACGTCCGCGGGCACCTCCGGCCCCGGGACCAGGTCGGCCGCGCCGATGCCGGAGTACACCTCGGACAGGCCGCGCTGGTAGGTCCGCCACGCGGCCGCGTCCCGGCCGGGGTCCGCGGTGCGGAGCTCCACGGCGTCCGCGAGGTGCTCGGGCACTCGGTCGGCGGCCATGATCGTCGGGTCCTCTCCTCGGGGGTGGCGTCACCAGAGTGCGTGCCGCGAGGCGTGTACCCGGCCGGGGAGGCATGAACCTGCCGTTCGCCCGATCGCCTGACACCGACCTTCCAGGGCGTGCCGGGAGAGCGGTGGCGCGGCGTCGGGTGTTCACCGGACACCGCGGCCGCTCCCGCGTTCGTACGCTCGTGCCATGAGAGCAAGGGGTCTGCGTTACGGGGCGGCCGGGCTGGTCGCCGCGGCGCTGGGTGCGGTCGTGGTCGTGTCGGCCGCTCCGGCGTCCGCGGCGGTGGCGGCGCTGTGCACCACGACGTCCGAGGTCGTGCGGTCGGGTCGCACGCTCATGGTGCCGACGGTCAAGGGCAGCACCACGTGCACGATCGGTCGCGACTACGCGGCGAACACGTCGGTGGTGTCCCGGTTCCAGTCGATGATGAGTCGGTGCTACCCCGACCTCGACCTGGCGTGGCCCTACTCGGACGAGAAGGTGGGGGACCTGTCCAACGACGGCAGCTTCGGGCCGCGCACCGAAGCCGCGCTGAAAGCCGTCCAGAGGGCCATCGGCACCGCCGACGACGGCATCTACGGCCCGAACACCAGGGACCGCATGAAGTTCCCGAAGCCGGCCACGGACACGTGCTACCAGTACTGATCGAGAGCCGTTGAGCCCTGGGCCTGCCCCGGTACCTCGCGTAGTAGTCGGCCTCCGAACGTTCGCCGCACCCGGCCGCGACCAAGGCGACCAGCCCGCACCGCGATCGACCTCCGCACGTCCCCCACGCGGTCCAGGGTGACACCTGTGACCGCGCCGGCCGTCGAACGGCGGCGACCGGTCGGTGCCGGTCGCCGCCGTGAGCCGGACGTGGGGGTCAGAGCTTGCCCGCGCCGGAGCCCGCCGTGACGGAGGACTTCACCGTGCCGACGGCGTCGGCGGTGTAGCGGTACGGGATGGCGGCCACCGTGCCGTTGACCTCGCACGGGCCGGAGTTGGTCAGGGAGTTGTCGCGGGCGACCAGGCGCCCGGGGTCGGAGTCCGCGTAACCGCTCGCCGACCAGCACGCCTGCTGCACGTTCTCGAAGACGTTGCCCTCCACGAGGAGGCCGGCGTCCATGAGCGAGGCGATGGCGTACGAGGCGGAGTTGTTGTTGACGTTGGTGTAGTAGTTGTTGAACACGTGGACCGTCTCGCCGAACCGCACCCGCGGGCTGCGCTCGAAGGTGCGGTCGAACCAGTTGTGGTGGTAGGTGACCCGCAGGTGGCCGCGGTCCTCGCCGCCGTTGCCGTCGGAGTGGCCGACGAGCGAGGTCTTCCAGTGGTTGCGGATGACGTTCCACGACACGGTGATGTAGTCCGCGGCGTGGGTGATGTCCAGCATCCCGTCGTAGTAGTCGGGGTCGTCCTCGATGGTGCTGGACATGGTGTTGTGGTCGATCCAGATGTGCGTGGCGCTCTCGATCTGGATCGCGTCGCCGCCGACCTTGCCGCGGATGTTCAGGTTCTGGATGATCACGTTGGCCGGGCTCAGGTCCTCGATGTTGAGGGTGGTCCCGGAGATGCCCGAACTCGAGCCGACGCCCCGGATCGTCTTGTTCGCGCTGATCTCGACGGTGCCCGTGCCGCTGAGCATGCCGTTGACCAGGATGGTCTTGGCGCCCGAGGACTGCGCCTGCGTGCGGAAGTCGGCGAACGTGCTCACGGTGACCGTGGAACCGCCCGCGCCACCGGTGGTGCCGCCGGCCTGCGCGGCCCAGCCGACGAGCCCGCCGGGTGGCTGCGGCTGCGGGTCGCCGCCGGTCTCGACGTCGAGGTGGTCGACGTTGGGCAGGCCGCTGGAGCTGGTCGGGTTCAGCCGGATCGTGTTGCTGCCCGCGTTCAGCGGCACGCTGACCGTCTTCGTGGCCCACGTCGACCAGGCGCCGGTGCCCTCGAACGACGGCGACTGGACCGTCGACCCGTTCACGAGCAGGGTGGCGGGCCGGGCCGTGGTGGTCCCGTTGGCGAACCGGACGCCCACCGCCGCCGTGCCCGCCGCCGCGGCGGTGACGGTGAACTGGAGGTAGCCGCTGGTGGAGTTGGCGCCGTTGCAGAAGCCGCTGCCGGTGTACCCGGTCCAGTCGGTGTCGATGGAGCCGGAGCAGACCGCCGGTGAGCTCTCCGCCTCGTACCGCGTGGGCGCGGCCTGCGCGGTGGACGACGCCGCCGCGACCAGCACGCCGGCTAACAGGCCGACGCAGGAAATCATGGGTTTCACGCGCATAATACGTCTCCGTGGCGTAGGGAATACCGATTCCGACGCAGTGGAAGACACGATGCCCCCCTGGTGCTTCATTGCGCCGTAGGACGGGAAATCGCTTTCCATCGGATGCTAGGAGGTTCCGAACGGCAGGTCAACGGGGCTGCGGTGGAAATGCGGTCCGGTCACGCTTGTGAACAGAATCGGCTCCCGTCGGTCATACTCGTGAACCGGCGGCGTGCATTTGCGCGATCGACGGACAGAGATGTGAATTCCGGGCGGACGCGCGGGCGGCGCGGACAGGGGTTGCGCCCGGCGAGACGGCCTCGCGAGACTGCACGCCTGCGTTCACGGTTGGGGGACTCATGCGGACGTTGCTCGTCACCGCGCTGGCCGCGAGCCTGCTGGTGGTCGCACCGGAGGCCGGGGCGGCGGCGATCGCCTGGCGGCCCTGCCCGGACCAGCCCGCGGCCGACTGCGGCACGGTGTCCGTTCCGCTGGACTGGGCCGACCCGCGCGGCCCGCGCACGGACCTGGCCGTGTCCCGGGTCCGCGCCACCGACCCGGCCCGCCGGATCGGCGTGGTGTTCGTGGACGCGGGCGGTCCCGGCGGGTCCGGCGCGGAGTTCGCCCGCGCCCCCTACTTGAGCGCCGAGGTGCGGGCCAGGTTCGACGTCGTGGGCTTCGACCAGCTCGGCACGAACGGCAGCTCGGCCATCCGCTGCTCGGCCGACCTGATGGCGGGCAACCCCGGCGACGACCCGGCGGACGAGGCCGCGTTCGCCGCGCTGGCCGCGCATAACCGCGCGGTGCGCGACGACTGCCGCGCCCGCCACCCGGTGTTCGACCACGTGGACACGGCCCGTTCGGCGCGGGACCTCGACGCGGTGCGCAGGGCGTTGGGCGAGCGGCGGATCAGCTTCTACGGCATCTCCTACGGCACGCTGCTCGGCCAGCAGTACGCGGAGCTGTTCGGCCCGCGGGTGCGCTCGATGGTGCTGGACGGCGTGATCGACCACAGCGCCGACCTGCCCCGGTTGCTGCTGGACCGGGCGCGGGCCGTGGAGGAGGCGTTCGGCGTGTTCGTCGCGTGGTGCGCCGAGAACGCCACGTGCGCGTTGCACGGCCAGGACGTCCACGCGGCCTGGGAACGGGCGCTGGACCGGGCCGACGAGGTCGGCTGGGGCCGGGCCGGGCTGATCCAGGGCGCGTTCTCCGACCTCCGGGACGGGGCGTGGGAGGGCCTGGCGTCGCTCATCGCGGACGTCGGCGGCCCGCGGATGTCGTTCGAGCCGAACTACGACTCCCTGCGCTACGCCGTGGTGTGCCAGGACTTCGCGCTGCGGTTCGCGGACTTCGCCGAGTACCGGGCGTTGCGGGAGGCCGAACTGCGCGCGGCGCCCACGCTGCGCGGCACGTTCCTCGGCCACCAGGAAGCGGCCACGTGCGTCGGGTTCACCGACCGCCCGACCAACCCGCCGCACCGCCTCGACGTCGACCGGGCGCCGCCGCTCCTCCTGCTGACCAGCCGCTACGACGTGGCCACGCCGTACCGGTGGGCGCAGGCCGTGCACCGGCAGGCGAGAGGCTCGCACCTGGTCACGTTCGACGGCCCGGGCCACGGCGTCTACCACGCCAACGCGTGCACCCGGGCCGCCGCGGACTCCTACCTGCTCGCCACCGCGCCCGCGCGCGACGTGACCTGCTGACCGGCTCCGCAGAACTCGGCGAACACCGCCTGCAGCGCCGCGTCCTGGGCCGGGATCGAGGTCAGGTTCGTGGTGACGACGACGGAGAGCTGCCGCCCGGCGTCGGGGGAGTGCATCGTCCACGTGTGGTAGCCGGGCACGGAGCCGTTGAAGCCCCAGATCTCCGGCGCGGCGCAGCCCGGCGGCAGCGGGATCCGCATCAGGCCGAGCCCGAACTCCAGCCCCGGGATCCCGCTCGGCACGGTCTCGCGCATCTCGGCCGCCTGCGCCGCCGGCACGAGCCCGCCGGCGAGCAGGGCGCGGAAGAGCCGGTTCAGGTCGTCGACCGTGGACACCAGGTTGCCCGAGCCCCAGAACCGGGACATCTCGTAGTCGGTGACGTCGGTCGGCGCGGCGCCGGGGCCGTGCAGCCACTCGTAGCCGCGCGCGGCCGGCCGGTCGACGTGGGGGTGGCGGTAGGGGAGGTAGCTGTCCCGCATGCCCGCCCGGTCCAGCACGCGCCGTTGCAACTCGGCGTGCAGCGACCGGCCGGTGACCTCCTCCACGAGCTTGCCCAGCACCGCGTAGTTGGTGTTGGAGTACTCCACGCCCTGGCCGGGCGGGAAGGACAACGGCTTGCCCGCGGTCCCCTTCCGGATCGTCTCGTCTGGTGACTGGTGCTGCCACCGGGTCGTGTCGATCTCCGGCAGACCGGCCCACCGCTCGGTGAACGGGATGCCGCTGGTGTGCTGGAGCAGGTGGCGCACGGTGATCGGTTCGGTGTAGGGCAGCAGGCCGGGCAGTCGGTCCTGGATCCGGTCGTCGAGCCCGACCCGACCTTCGCCGACCAGCTGCAGCACGGCGGTGGCGACCACGGTCTTGGTGACGCTGCCCGCCCTGAACTGCCCGCGCGGCCTGGGCGCGCCGCGGTCGGCGAGGTTGCCGACTCCACTGTGGCCGTACCACTGCCCGCCCTCGTCGAGGACGCCGGCGAGGGCGCCGGGCGAACCGACGGCGACCGCGCCGTCCAGCGCCGCTTGGAGCCCGGCCCGCGACGGCACGGCCGCGGCAGGGGTGACCACCGCAGCGGTGACCAGGACCGCGCCGGTGGCGAGGGTGGCCGCCCGGCGTAGAACACGATTCATGGGAGATCCCCCAGGATCCGTCAGTGTCGTGAACGAACCCTGAGCACCCTAGGGAATTCCGGTCCGGCAACCGGTTGTCGCGCTATATGTTCTCTATATCCGATCGGCAGAGCTAGGCGTCGCCTCGCATCGAACGGCGGATTTCTTCGAGCTTGTCGATACCGGCCTGCCGCCGCGCCTCGAACCGGTCCTCGACCGCCTTGGCCTCCGGGGTGGCCTCGGCGAGTTCCTCCGCGCCGATGCCGGTGGCGACGCGGTTCTCGATCCGGTCCCGCACGTGCTCGAAGGTGGGCACGCCGTCCTCGGTGTAGTCGGCGGGCGGCACCACTACCGGGGCCGCCTCGTGCTCCACGATCTCGGCGTCGATCACCGGTTCCTGGTCTCCGCTCATCGTCCCCACTCCGTTCACCGTGCCGACCACCGAGGCTACCTCGCGAGGACGGCCCGGGCCTCTTCCCGGCACAGCTCGCTCCACCGGGCGAGGTTCGCGGCCGCGTGCCGGCGCACGTGCCGGGGCAGGGACTCATCCGACACCACCACCCGCACGGCCACCGCCGCCTTCTCCCGGACGTCCGGCGACAACCCGACCGCCGCTTCCGCGCACCGCACCCGTGCCACCGGCGCGACCCCGTCGTCGCGTGCCATGGCGACCAGCTCCAGTGCCGCTTCGACGGGTTCCAGCAGTCCGATCGCCATCAAGGCTCTCCGGCGCAGCAGCGGGTTCGGCGTTCCGGACAGTCCGCGCAGGGCCGTCATCGCCGCCCGTCTCGCCGCGGGTGCTTCCTCGATCAGCGTGTGCGCCGACTTGATCCGCACGGTCGTCGGCACGGTCTCGTCGGCCATGAGCGACCGCAGCACCTCGGTGGCGCGTTCTCGTCCTGTGGTCCCGAGTTGCGCCAGTCGGTAGCCGGCCAGCCGCCGCAGCGCCGGCCGTGCTGCCGGATCGGTCGCGATCGCGTGCCAGACCCGGGCGGCGGCCGCGCGGTCGTCCACGTCGAAGGGGACCAGCTCGACGGCCGCTTGCAGCCGGATCGCGTCGGGCAGCCCGGTGTCGTCCCGCATGGCGCGCACGGGATCGAGGCCGTCGTGCAGCCGCAACGCGTACCGGAACTCCAGCCGGTCCCGGTCCGACGTGCGCGGGTCGCGGATCACCGAGCGCAGGAACTCCGCCACGGGTTCCGGCAGCCGCGTGGTGATCTCGACGACGAGGCGAGCCGCCCGCACGCGTTCCCGGGTCGAGAGCGCGACGTCGGCCACCGTGCTCAGCGCCTCGTCCAGCACCCGACGCCAGGATGCGGGCGTCAACCGGGCCAACGCCTCCCGCGCGCGCGGCGACGCCATGGCCTCCAACGCCTGGACGGCCTCCGGCACCAACCCGGTCGACAACCCGGCCAACGCCACCGCCGCCGCGACCCGCTCCCGGGGCGACGTCTCGGGCGCGGTGAGCGCGTCGCGCACCTCGGCCTCAGCCTCGGCGGCCAGCGGCAGGTCGTCCCAGAAGTCGGCGACGGGCACGCGTTCGGCCACGGGCAGCGAACGGTCGGCGAGCAGCACGCGTTCCAGCGCGGTCCGCTCCTTCCTGGGCAGTCGGGTCAACAGGCGCTGCGCCCCGTCTCCGACCCTGGACCGCCGGATGAGCGACTCGACGAGGTGGGTGACCTCTTCACCTGCTGACGGCTTGATCAGTACCAGCCACTTCGCGGCCGAGGCGCGTTCGTCCACAGTCGCGGCCGGGTCGTCGCCGCACCTGCGCAGGAAAGCGAGAACGGGTGGGGTGAACCGGCGATCGAGCGTGGTGAGCCAGCATGCGACGGACTGCCGTCGAGAGGACGTCTCCTCGTCCGAAGAGATCACGTCCAGGTGGAACGCCACCACCCTCTCCGTCGTTTCGGCCGCGCATTCGACCAGTGTCAGGTACGCGTCACGGCGCCAGCCGACACCTAGGAACCCGTCGTCCGCCCGGCGCCTGATCACGTCCAAGGCCAGGGTCCGATCGGTCGGCACCAGGTCGTGCACCACGGCCGCGGCGACTTTGCGCACGTGCCCGTCGGCATCGCGGTCCCCTGTCGTCGCCTGGAGTCGGGGCAGGATCTCGAACCCGGCGCGGACGAGCTTCGGGGCGGTCTCTCGCGCCAGCAGCATCTCGGCGACGATGCGCGCCTGATCGTCAGGGGCGACCCGGCCCAGCATGACGGCGGCGTCGTCACGAACCTTTCCCTCGACGGGACCGCCGAAGACGACGGACCGAAGGGAGGTCACGACGTCGTCCTCAGGGCCGAAGCCAAGCCGGTCGAGGGCCTGCACCACGCGCAGGACGCCGGCCGCCGAGCGGGTTTCCCGGGACAGCACCTCCCTCAGCGCGCCGGCCAGCGCGGTCCGGTGGCGAACACCGAGCTCCACGCACAGCGTGGCCGCGTAGGGGAAGTCGAACTCCGCGACGGTGGTCGAGCGCACCAGGTCGCACAGGCCCTCGGCAACGGCGGAGTGGAACGGTCGGCCGAGCCGGGTCAAGCCCGTGACAGCGGAGAACCGGGCCCGATAGCTGTACCGCGCGGAGGTCAGCACGGACAGCAGCGCTCGCGCGATCCGGTGGTGGTCCTCGTCCGATGTCGCATACGTCTGGGCGCCGTCGAAGAGGCCGGTCGCTTGGTCGTCCACGGACCGGGCGGCGTCGAGCAAGGCGTCCAGCGCCTCGTCGCGGCACGTCGTGTCGAGGTCGAGCAG
The DNA here is from genome assembly GCF_055603705.1 of Actinosynnema sp. NPDC037264. Lineage (NCBI taxonomy): Bacteria > Bacillati > Actinomycetota > Actinomycetes > Pseudonocardiales > Pseudonocardiaceae > Actinosynnema > Actinosynnema sp. NPDC037264. The sequence continues at coordinate 63,424 of NZ_JBVJVK010000038.1, forward strand.
GGCGCGCCACGCCCGCAGCGCCACCCCTCTGTCGGACCGCGTCCGGGTGAGTGCGAGCAGGGCGACCTTGGCCTCGTCGTGGAACTGCGGTCCCGCTCGCACGAGCCGTTCGGCGGTGGCGCACCGGTCTTGCGGCGCCAGGCTCGGATCGGCGAGTCGTTCCCGCAGCCGCGCCACCGCCTTCGCCCGGTGTGGTTCGCCGAGGTCCGCGAGGTGCGACAGCGCGATGGCGCGGTCCAGACCGGTGCAGTCGGGGTCGTCGGCCACCCGCCACAGCTCGCCCGCGGCCTCCGGGCGGTGCTCCGGGTCGAGATCGGCCAGTTCCTTGGCGGCCCACAGGGCGTGGTTCGGCGTCGCGCGGCCGTCCGCGATCACCCGCCGCAAGTGCGTGACCGCGGTCCCGGCGGCCTCCGGCCCGAACTCGCCCAGCCCGGCGGCGCACTGCGTCCGGAAAGCGGGTTCGAGACCGGGTTCGTCCAGCATCGCCGCCAGGTGGCCGGCCGCGGCGCTGCGGTGCTGTGGTCCGAGTTCGCCGAGCGTCCGAGCCATCCGCGCCCGGTCGCCCGGTGAACGGCGTCGATCGGTGATCAGCGCGGTCAGCGCTGCCGCGGCCTCGGCGGCCGGGTCCGGGCCGAGTGAGGCCAGACCCAGTGCGGCGTCACGGCGTCCGGTCACGCTGTCGGCCGGGTCGCGCAGCACGGACCGGAACACCTCGGCGCCGTGCTCGTAGAACTCCGCGTCGATCTCGATCAAACCCGTCGCGGCTTCCACCAGGTCGTCCGCCGGGGTCTCGTCGCCGGTCGTCAACCCGGTCAGCGCCGCGACCGCGAACGCCCGGTCGTCCGGCCCGAACGCGGCCAGCACGACCGCCGCCGTGCGACATGCGTAACCGGACGCCAACGGGTTGGCCAGCACCGCCCGCAGGCCGCGCGCGGACGCCTCGCGCTCGCCCGAGCCGCACTCGGCCAACGCCTCACCGGCCGCCAGGCGCTCGGACACCGCCGCCGACGGGTCGTCCACCAACGCGGTCAGGTAGCCGATCGCTTCGGCCTCGTGCCCGCCGCGCAGCCGGGTCGCCAGCGCGGACGCCGCCTCGGTCCGGGAGTCGGCGGGCGCGGTGGCGGTGCGCATGAGCGCGACCAGCCAGTCCGCCAGGCCGGGGTGGTGGGTGGCACGGCCGGCCTGGGCGAGGATGTCGGAGCCGGGGTGCTGGGTGGTCATCGCCCAGCCCCACACCGTGCCCAGGAACGCGTCCACCACCGCCCGGCTCGCCGGCACCCGCTTGGCGAGCAGGCGGGCCGCCAGCAGGTGGTTCTCGGCGTCGGCGTCGTGCAGCCACCGGACCAGCGGGTCGGCCTCGGTCGGCCGCAGGCGGGTGTAGTGCAGGAGCACCGAACGGGCGAACCGGCCGCGTTCCTTCGGCCTGGCCGCGTGGACGGTCCGCACGAACCCGTCGTGCTCGGGCGTGAACCGCTCGGGGAACTCGCGGGCCAACGAGGTCGCGGCCAGGTGCTCGGCGAAGCTGTGGTGCAGGAACCGCAGGTCGTCGCCCCGGATCACCAACGGGCCCACCGAGACCAGGAACGTCGTGAGCACCTCGGGCCAGTCGAGGGGCAGCGAGGTCGGCGGCACGTGGTCGACCACCCACGACCGGGCCGCGGACACCAGCGAGGTGTCGGTCTCCGAACGCGTGCGCCCGAGGTGTTCCAGCAGGTCCTCGCGGAAGGGCTCGAACGGGCCGGTCGACGTGCGCGCCGACCGCAGGAACGCCAGGTACGCCTCGTACAGCTCGTACTGGTTGTCGGGCAGCGGTCGGTCGCCCTGCCGGGCGAACACGATCGCGGCGATGGTCGCCAGCAGCGGCACGCGGACCAGCTCGTCCAGGTGCGCCTCGCGGATCTGGCGCAGGAACCGGTCCGCGGTCTCGTCGCCCTCCTCGGCGAACCAGTTGTGCGCGAACGACCGCAGCGCCTCGCCGTCGAACGGCAGCAGCTCGTAGCGCGCCGCCCCGATCCGGTGCAGCGGAGCCAACGCCGCACCCTCCACCGGCCGCGTGGTCACCACGATCCGGTACGGCCCACCGGACGCCCACGCCGCCAGCACCGACGCCAGCCGGTCCCGGTCCGCCGCCACCGCGACCTCGTCCAACGCGTCCACCAGCAGCAGCCACCGCCGGCCCGCCACCCGGTCGCCCAGCACGTCCGCCGTGATCGGACCGCGTAACAGCGCCCCGTACTCGGCCTGCGCGCTGTCCGCCAACGCCCGCGAGAACGGCAGGTCCAGCCGTGCCGCCAACTCCCGGGCGGTCAGCCGCAGCGGCACCACCGGCTCGCTCATCGGCACACCACCGGGCTCGCCGCACCACCCGGCCGCCAGGTCCGCCGCCAACCGCAGCGACAACGTCGACTTGCCCTGACCCGCGCCACCCGTGATCAGCAGGTGCTCGTCACCGTCCAGCGCCTCCGCCACGCCCCGCGCCGGAGGCCGCACGGCCACCCGCGGCGTCGGCGGGCGGGGCACCTCGACGAGCCGACCGTGGCCGTCCAGGATCGGGGTGGGCCGGGACGCCTCGGCGTGCGCCTCCTCCGCGCCGGTGCTCAAGTCCTGCCGCACGTACACCGTCGCCAACGACGGCCGCCGCGCACCGGGAAGCCGGTACGGCAGCTCGTGCGCAGCCCTCACCTGGGCCCGCATCAGGGACAGCACGCCGACGGGCAGCTCGTCCGGCGCCGCGGCCGGCGGCGCGCCCAGGTGGATGTGGACGTCGCCCGCGATCACCCCGGCCTGCACGCTCGGCCCGAGGACGTTCCCGCCTACCTGGTTGGAGGTCACCGGCCGGTCGTCCTGTCGCACCCCGCAGCTCCCCGTCCGACGTGCCGAAGCGAGTGTCCGACCACGTTACCGGACCCGTTCGGCACGGCTCGCGCCTCGATCGACCGGCCTGTTCGACTCCGTGCGTTCTTGTCCGATCGTGTCAGTGACAACGGTTTGGTCCAGACCATAATCTGGTCGGACGCCGCCGCTGTCCGTCCCTGTCACGCAGAGGAGTTCCGCTCGTGAGGACAGCACGCACGATCACCGCCATGGCCGCCGCGGCCGTCACGTCCGCCGCGCTGATCACCACCCCCGCCAGCGCCGGACCGGTCACCGACTGGGACCGCATGCTCGCCCAGCAGCCGCTGGTGCGCACCGCCGACACGATCCAGGCGGAGGTGCGGCGCGGCGGGCACGCCGGCTTCGCCGGGCTGGTCCTGGAAGACGACCACGTCGCGCTGTGGTGGAAGGGCGACGTGCCCGCCGCCGTGCGCGACGCCGCGTCCCGGGGCGAGGCGCCGGTGACCTTCCAGGCCGCCCGCCACTCCGAGGCCGAACTGCGCGAGGCCGCCAAGGTCGTGCGGGCGCAGCGCGGACCCGGCGTGCACGCGATCAAGCTACCCGCCGACGGCAGCGGCCTCGTCCTGGGCGCGACGTCGGAGTTCGCGACCCGCGCCGTGGACGTCGACGTGCCGGTGCGGACCGTGGTCGAGGAGCCGCTGGCGCCGGTGTCCCGGCAGAACGACGCCCCGCCGTGGAAGGGCGGTGCGACCATCGTGCTCGGCAACGCCGCGTGCACGTCCGGGTTCTCCGTCCGCAACGGCGACAACGCGCGGTTCCTGCTCACCGCGGGCCACTGCGGCAACCCCGGCGTGCGCGTCACCGACCCCACCGGCGAGTACATCGGCACGGCGGGGGCGAAGCACGGCGACCACGACATCATGCTGGTCCCCACCGGCAACGTGGTGAACCAGCAGTACGTCGGCGGTGGCGACAGCAACTCCACCGAGGTCGTCCGCGGCTGGGGCGACGTCTACACCGGCGAGTACCTGTGCCAGTCCGGCGTCACCAGCGCGCGCGTGACCGGCGCGCCCGTGTGCAACATCAAGGTGCTGTTCTTCTACGCCGACCGCGAGGACCTGGTGGAGGGCGAGCAGATGAACGGCCAGCCGTCCGCGCGGGCCGGCGACAGCGGCGGACCCGTGTACGGCCCCTCGTCGTCGGGCGGCGTCATCGCCAAGGGCACCGTGACGAGGGCGGCGGGCGCGCGGATCGGCTTCCAGGACTTCCGCACCGCGAGCCGCGACTTCGGCGTCTACATCCCGCTCTGACCGGTCGCCTCGCGGTCGACCCCGACCTCCGCCGGGGTCGACTGTGGACGGCGAGCCGGTGCGTAACCTGGGGCCCGTGAGGGAATCGGTGCCGCGGACGATCGTCACGCCCCTGCCGGCGGTTCCCGTCACCGTCCGCCGGTTCCTGGCCGACACCGGCCGGTGGCTGGTGTCGGCGAGCCCGTTCCTGGTCGACCTCGACGGGCCGACGTCGGTGATCGGGGCCGTGGCCACCGCGCTGGTGGTCCCGCTCGCCAGGCGGCTGCCGCTCGTGGCGCTGGTGGTCGCGACGGTGGCGGCGGCGGTCGAGTGGCGGTACCTGGCCGCCGTGGCGGTGACGGGTTACCTGGCCGGGCGCGGGCTGCCCGCCGGGCGGGCGGCCGTGGCGGTGTTCCCCGTCGTGACCGTGCTCGGCTCGGCGGTGGTGCTGTCCCTGTCGGCCGACGTGTACACCTGGTTGGTCAGGGTCGGCGGGCTGGTCGTGTTCGGCGTGTTCCCCTGGCTGGTCGGCCGCTACCGGCGGCAGCAGGTGCGGCTGGTCGAGTCGGGCTGGGAGCGGGCGGCCCGGTTGGCGGAGCGGCAGCGATTCGTGGCCGAGCAGGCGCGGTTGCGCGAACGGGCGCGCATCGCGCACGACATGCACGACTCGTTGGGCCACCAGCTCAGCCTGGCCGCGCTCACGGCGGGTTCGCTGGAGGTCGCCGCCGACCTGGACGAGCGGCACCGGGCCACGGCCACCGCGGTGCGCGAGAGCATCGCGGTGGCCGCCGAGCAGCTGCGCGACATCATCGACCTGCTGCGCGACGAGGACGACCCGGCGTCGACGACCCCCGGCGGCGAGCGCATCGGCGACCTGGTGGCGCGTGCCGCGGCGGCGGGCGTCGCCGTCGACCTGGCCGTGGACGGTGACGTCGAGGACCTGGAGCCCCTGCGGTACCGGGCCGCGTACCGGACCGTGCAGGAGGCGATCACGAACGCGACCAAGCACGCGCCGGGCGCCGAGGTGTCCGTGCGGCTGCACGGGTCGGACGACGAGACCCGCGTCGTGGTGACCAACGGCCCGCCCGCCGGGCCCGTGCCGCCCGCGCCCGCACGTGGTGGCCGCGGTCTGCCCGGCCTGCGGGAACGGGTCAGGCTCGCCGGCGGCACGTTGCGCGCCGGTCCGCACGGGGGCGGCTACCGAGTGGTGGTGCGGCTTCCCGGGGCACAGCGCGCGCTCGACGCCTCGCCGGACGAGGACTCCACCGTGACCGCCGAGTTCGACCGCGCGCGGGACGGCGTCCGCAGGCGACTGGTGGCGGCGGTGCTCACGCCCGTGGCGCTCGGTGCGGGTCTGGTGGTCGTCCTGATGGGCGTCTACGCCTACGACACGTTCAACTCGGTGCTGCGGCCGGACTCGTTCCAGCGACTGGTGTTGGGCGCCGCGCGGTCGACCACCGCGGACGTGATCCCGGATCGGCAGGTGCCCGAACGCGGCTTCGGTCCCGAACCGCCACGACCACCGGGCTCGACCTGCGAGTACTACCGGTCGGACGCGGGGTTCGTCCCGGAGGCGTTCGACGTGTACCGCCTGTGCTTCCGCGACGACCTGTTGGTGGGCAAGGACGTGCTCGTGCGCACGGGGGAGAGGGAGGGCGAGTGAGCGCTGGAGGGCGGTCCGAGGTGATCAGGATCGTGCTGGTCGACGACGAGGCGCTGATCCGGGCCGGTGTCCGCGCCATCCTGGACGGCGACCCGGGCGTGGAGGTGGTCGGCGAGGCGGGCGACGGCCGGGAAGCGGTCGAGGTGGTCCGCGCGCGGCGGCCGGACGTCGTGCTGATGGACATCCGGATGCCCGGGTCGGACGGGATCTCGGCCACCCGCGAGATCGCGGCGGTCGCGCCCGACACCGGTGTGCTGGTGCTGACCACGTTCTCCGACGACCACTACATCGCCCAGGCGCTCGAAGCGGGCGCGAGCGGCTTCCTGCTCAAGACCGGCCACCCGGGTGAGCTGCGGGCCGCGGTGCGCGCGGTGCGAGCGGGCGGGGCCTACCTGTCCCCGAGCGTGACCAAACGCGTGATCAGCGCCTTCAGCACCACCCGCCCGGGTTCACGCGCCACCAGGGCCGCCGAAGCCAGGAACCGCATCGCGGGGCTGACCCAACGCGAGCGGGCCGTGCTGGGCCTCATCGGCGCGGGCCTGTCCAACGCCGAGATCGCCGCGCGGCTGCACGTGGTGGAGGGCACGGTCAAGGCCTACGCGAGCACCCTGTTCAGGCACCTCGGCGTCCGCAACCGCGTCGAGGTCGCGATCATCGCCCACCACGCCGACCTGGTGGACGAGTCGCCTTAGGAGGACTCCGACCGGCCGGGCGAGGCAGCCGCGACCGGCCGGGACGACGGCGGTGGTGAGGTACCCTCACGTGCGGGAGGCGGTTGTGGACAGGGGTTTCGACGCGCTGATCGCCGAGGCCGAGGCGGTCGACGTCACCGGCTGGGACTTCTCCTGGCTGCACGGCCGGGCCACCGAGGAGCGCCCGCCCTGGGGTTACCAGAAGCTGATGGGCGAACGGGTCGGTCGCGCGTCGATGAGCCTGGACGTCCAGACCGGCGGCGGCGAGGTGCTGGCCGGGGTGCCGCAGCGCGCGGCCAAGGCCATGGTCGCGACCGAGTCCTGGCCGCCCAACGTCGCGCGGGCGCAGGAGAACCTGCGGGACAAGGGAGTCGTCGTGGTCGCCGACGAGGACCGGCCGCCGCTGCCGTTCGCCGACGGCACGTTCGACCTGGTCACCAGCCGACACCCGGTGACCGTCCACTGGGGCGAGATCGCCCGCGTCCTGACGCCCGGCGGCACGTACTTCTCCCAGCAGGTCGGCCCGGACAGCGGCCACGAGGTCTACGACTTCTTCCTGGGCCCGCAGCCGTTGGGGCGCGGCGACCGCGAGCCGGAACTGGCGAGGGCCGCGGCGGAGGAGGCCGGCCTGGAGGTGGTCGACCTGCGGACCGCCGAACTGGTGATGGAGTTCTTCGACGTCGGCGCGATGGTCTACTTCCTGCGCAAGGTCATCTGGTTCGTCCCCGACTTCACCGTCGAGAAGTACCGCGACCGCCTGGAGGCGCTGCACGAGCGGATCCGGACCGACGGCCCGTTCGTCGCGCGCTCACGCCGGTTCCTGATCGAGGCGCGCAAGCCGGTGCGCTAGCCGGTGCTCCGTCCATTGTGGACAGACCGCTGCCGCCCGCCGGCGGGACAGCGACCGGGTGCGATGGCGACCCGTGGTCGCCCGATGGCTCTATGTTGGAACGCGTGGCTGTGGAAGATCTCTCCGCACGGGCCGGAGACGGGCAGGACGGCGAACCCCGGACGGCCACCGGCCGCCGCCGGGGGCAGTGGCGCGACGCGGGCGACCTGCTGGTGGACCGGCGTTTCCGGCGCTTCTTCCTGGGCTACGCCACCTCGCTGATCGGCTCCTCGATGGCGCCGGTGGCCATGACGTTCGCCGTGCTGGACAGCGGGGCGTCGGCGACCGACCTCGGCTTGGTGTTCGCGTCGGGCGTCGTGTCGACGATCGTGTTCCTGGTCGCGGGCGGCGTGCTGGCGGACCGGGTGCCGCGCCGGGCGGTCATGGTGGGTGCCGACCTCGTGTCCGCCACCGCGCAGTTCGTGTTCGCGGCGCTGGTCTTCACCGGCACGGCCCAGCTGTGGTCGATGGCCCTGCTGGCCGCCGTGCGCGGCGGGGCGGCCGCGTTCTACCAGCCCGCGCTCGCCGCCATGCCCGCCGATCTCGTGACCGGGGACCAGCTCCAGCGCGCCAACTCGTTCCTGGGCCTGGCCAAGTCGGTCCCGGACGTGGCCGGTCCGGCCGTCGCGGGCCTGCTGGTGGCGGTGGGCGGCTCGGGGGTCGTGCTGGTGATCGACGGGGCGAGCTACCTGGTGAGCGCGTTGTTCCTGGCCGGCGTGCGGGTGGCGCCGCGCACCGGCGTCGCGCGCCGGCGGCTGCTCACCGACCTGCGCGAGGGCTGGACGGAGTTCCGCTCCCGCCGCTGGCTGTGGGTCGGCGTGCTGCAGTTGGCGCTGTGGAACCTGTTCGTGGTGTCCCCGTTCCTGGTGCTGGGGCCCGTGATCGCGCGCGGCGACCTCGGCGGCGCGTCGGCCTGGGGTGCGATCGCCGCGGCGCAAGGTGCGGGAGCCGTCCTGGCGAGCGTGCTCCTGCTGCGCCTGCACGTCCGCCGCACCCTCCTGGTCATCGCGTTCGTCCAGCTGGCCTGGGTCGGTCTGCTGGTCCCGCTCGCCCTGCGCGCCCCGCTGCCGCTGGTCGTGGCCGCCGCGTTCGCCGTCGGCTTCAGCGCGAGCGCGTTCAACGCGTTGTGGCGCACCACGGAACAGCGGCTGGTGCCGCAAGGGGTGTTGTCGCGGGTCAGCGCTTACGAGCTGCTCGGTGCGTACGCGCTCGGACCCGTCGGCCTCGCCCTGGTGGGCCCGGTGTCCGAGGTCGTGGGCACGGGCGCCCTGCTGCTCGCCGCCGCGGGCTGGCAGGTCTTCAGCAGCGCGGCGATCCTCCTGCTGCCGGAGGTGCGGTCGATCCGCCTGGAGAGGGAGTCCTGACCCGGACCGGCCCTGTGCCGCGGTGGTCGCACCCGCTCTGAACGCGCGGTGCCCAGGCCAGTCCGCGACCTGATCAGTCGGTCCGAAGACCTGGACTTTCGGGGCGACCGGGCCCGCGCCGGCAGGCGGCGGCGCCGGGTGACAAGTGGCCCGGCCGTTAGACTCCCGCCATGGCCACCACCCGTGACCCGGCCTCCGGCGCCGTGGGCAACGCCGGCGTCACCATCGCGCGGATCGCCGAGTTGGCGGGTGTGTCGGCGGCGACGGTGTCCAAGGTGGTCAACGGGCACGTCGAGGTCGCCGCGGACACCCGCGCCCTGGTGGAGGGCCTGCTCCGCGAGCAGGGCTACCGGCGGCAGAAGAAGGTCAGCAAGGCGCCGCTGGTCGAGGTGCTGTTCCACGAGCTGGCCGGCACGTACCCCGTCGAGGTGGTCAAGGGCGTCGACCGCGTCGCCGCCGAACACGGGCTGACGATCTCCCTGAGCCAGCTCCAGGGCAGGCACGTCCCCGACCGGAGCTGGGTCGACAGCGTGCTGGCCCGGCGGCCGACCGGCGTCGTCGCCGTCTTCTCCGGCCCCGCGCCCGCGCAGCACGAGCAGCTGCGCAGCCGCGACATCCCGGTGGTGCTGGTCGACCCGACCGGCGAACCCGCGCACGGCGTGCCGTCGGTGGGCGCGGACAACTGGAGCGGCGGCCTGGCGGCGACCCGGCACCTGCTGGAGCTGGGGCACCGGCGCATCGCGGTGATCACCGGCGCCACCCGGATGCTGTCGGGTCGGGCGAGGCTCGACGGCTACCGCGCGGCCATGGACTCCGCCGGCGTGCCGGTGGACCCGGAGCTGGTCCGCGAGGGCCACTTCCAGATCGAGGACGGCCTCGAGCACACCCGGCAGCTGCTGCGCCTGCCCGATCCGCCGACCGCGGTGGTCACCGGCAACGACGGCGAGGCGCACGGGGTCTACCAGGCCGTCTACGAGGCGGGCCTGCGCATCCCCGACGACCTGAGCGTGGTGGGCTTCGACGACCTGCCGCCCGCCCAGTGGATGATCCCCGCGCTGACCACCATCCGGCAGCCCCTGGGCGACATGGCCGCCACCGCCACCGGCATGCTGATCGACCTGGCGCAGGGCAGGCCGCTGCCGCAGCACCGGCTGGTCCTCGCCACCGAGCTCGTCGTCCGCGCCAGCACCGCCGCCCCTCGCCGGTGATCCCGCCGTCCTCCATGTGCACGTTCACAACGCTGTTCCGCCTCACCGCGCTCTGAGCATCGGTGAACGCTCACATTCTCACCCTGTCGCCGCGTTGACGCGGGCACGACAGCGGCGCTACATTGCCCGAAACTTCATGTGAGTGAACCGAAACATTCACTCCAGCGAGGAGCGCCGAGCACCACGCCGGGACAACGCAGTCCAGGAGCAGCACATGTCGTCTTCGACGGAAGCGCACATCCACCGCGGGCCGCGCCACCAGTCGCGGTTCCCCTGACGCGCGCCTCGACGGCACAGCGGTGTCGGAACAGGCCCTTCGGGACCTCGGCTGCGGGAGAACCCGGTGAACCGACGACAGGTCACGCTGGCCGACGTGGCCAAGGCGGCCGGCGTCTCGGTCACGACGGTCTCGCTCGTGCTGTCCGGTCGAGGTCGTGACCTGCGCATCTCGGCGGAGGCCGAGCTGCGCGTGCGGCAGGCCGCGAACGCCGTGGGCTACCGCCGCAAGAGGTCGTCCGTCGGACCCCGCACCGACTGGACCCACACGATCGGGTTCATCTCCGACGCGGTGGCCACGTCCGAGCTGGCCGGGGACATGATCCGGGGCGCCTTCGACGCGGCACGCGAGCACGGCGCGCTGCTGATCGTCGGCGAGACCGACGGCGACCGGACGGCGGAGCAGGGCCTGATCGGGGCGATGCTCGACCGCAAGGTCGACGGGATCGTGTACGCGTCGACGCAGACCAGGCAGGTCTGCGTGCCCGACCGGATCGAGGCCGGTCGCGCCGTGCTGCTCAACGTCCTGCCCGACCGGCCGTCCCCGTTGTCCGTCGTCGTGCCCGACGAGGTCGAAGCGGGCCGGACCGCCGCACGCGCGCTGCTCGACGCCGGGCACCGCGACGGCATCCACCTCGTCGGCACGGGCGTCGACCCGGACGGCGTGCCACCCGGCTCGGTCACCGCGGCCGAGCGCCTCACCGGCATCCGCGAGGTGCTCGACGCGGCGGGCGTGGAGATCGCCGGCGCGTGGCCGTGCCGGTCGTGGCTGCCGGAGCACGGCTTCGCCGCCACCGGGGACCTGCTGGCAAGCGCACGTCCCGGCGCCCTGATCTGCTTCGACGACCGGCTCGCGTTCGGGGCCTACCAAGCCCTGGCCGACGCCGGTCTCGCCGTGCCGGCCGACGTCTCCGTCGTCTCCTTCGACGACCACCCCCTCGCCGGCTGGCTGCGCCCCACGCTGACCACCGTCGCCCTCCCGCGCTACGAGCTGGGCGCGAAGGCCGTCGAGGTCCTCCTCACCGAACGCCGCTCACAGCTGCCCGGCGTCCACCGCGTCCCCATGCCCAGGCGCGACCGCTCGTCCATCGCGTCACCCCGCCCGGCGGACGGGTGATCGGATCGGGGTGACCGGCCGGGTTCCCGGGATCGGCCTGAGTCCACGACTTCCACCCGCCACTGGTTCGGCTCGCGTTGAGAGACGCGTTCCGCCGAGTCGGCCGCGAGGTCGCGCACGGCCGCCGTGTGTCCACATCGGACACACATTGGCACGCCGACCGCCGGGCCGATCGGCAGTGCGGAGCACGACGCGCTCACCGAGTCGGCACCGCGCGCGGAAGTGGGCGAATCCGAGGCACCCTCGCGGTTTCCGGCAGGGTGGCTACGGCGTCGCGGTGACGCCGGGCGCGGGCTGGACCGGGACGTACGGCCGGGTGTCGAAGTCGATGACCACCGGCTGCGGTTCGGACGCCACGTCGGCCTGGACCCGGTGCATGGTGCCGTCCTGGTCGACCCAGTAGCGGACGTTGCCCGCGGTGTCGGGCTTGGCGCGGGCGCTCGGTCCGGACATGACGTCCACTTGGTGCTCGCCCACTCGGTCCTGACCAACCCAGGCCGCGCCGTTCTGCGGCAGCAGCGCGGCGTTGTCCGGCCGGTCGCTGCCGAGGTTGAGCGCGATGAGCAGCGAGCTGTCCAACGAGCTGCCGGACGTCTGCAGCGGACGGCGGTGCCAGCCCGACCCGGGCGGCGAGGCCGGCGCCTCCGCCGGGGCGTTCGCCATCGGGTGGACGAACACCGCGGTGGGGTTCCACTGGATGAGCCCGTCGCTGGACGTGTCGCGCCCGGCGCCGCGCACCACGCCGTAACCGAGCTTCGCCCGGTAGTCGATGGAGCCGGTGATGACCAGCCCGCCGGCGGTGGTCGGCACGGTGATCGTCACCGCGCGGCCTCCCGCCTCGAAGTTGCGGAACCGCGCGATCGCCAGCCGGTTCACCTCGTCCGAGGTCAACGCACGCGGACCGGTCGGCTCGGAACCCGGATCGACGATCAGGAACGCGGTCACCCCGGCCGCCACCACCGCCACGACGCCGATGACGACGACCGACCAACGCGGCCGCGACCACCGCGGAAGGCGTTGCTGGGCTCGCATGCTCCGCACGCGGCGGAACACTAACAGTGCGTTGCTCCACCACGACGATTCACCCGAACGTATGGCGTAGGGGGAGACGCGATTCTGGTTGGCTGTGCACGGTGCATGACGACTTACACAGAGGGACGAGGACGCGCCGGCGAACCCGGACGCGTGGGGGCGGACTGGCGCGGGTGGGACTCGCCGGCCTGCTGCTGGCGAGCAGCGGCATCACGGGGGCGACCACCGGGACGGCTGCCGCGTCGCCGGCGGACGGCACGCTGACTGTCCAGGTGTTGCGGGACTTCTTCGGCACCGGTGTGATCAACACGACGATGGACGTGCCGCAGCAAGGCATGGCCGTCGTCGTCTCCGACCGCGAGGGCCACCGCGTCGACGGTGTCACGGACGCGACCGGCAAGGTCGTGGTGCCGCCGTCCGACGTGCTGAGCGGCGGCCACTACCGCGTCGACGTCACCGTTCCCGAGCCCTACCGGGAGTACCTGAGGGCGGCCCCGGCCTCGACGGCGACCAACCACTTCGACAGCTTCACCACGTTCGTGGACGTGTCGGGCGGCAAGGACGACTCGGTGATCACCGGCGTCTGGAACCCCGCCCACTTCACCCTGCCGGACACCCGGTACTTCGTGCCGATCCAGGCCAGTGCCAACGGCCAGGACACCAGGGCCCTGGTGGCGTTCGGGCGGGACGCCCGCGGCACGTGCCCCGAGGACGTCGGCTGCCCGACCACGCTGGCCACCCAAGCCCAGGTGGGCACGACGTACGGACTCGCCTACGACAAGGACCGGCGTCGGCTGTTCCAGGGCGCGTTCGCCCGGCGGCACGCCGCGTACGGGCCGGAGGGCGGCGACGCGATCTACACCGTGCCGGTCGACGGCGGCGGCGCGCCGACCCTGTTCGCGAAGGTGCCGGGCGCCGCGCTGACGCCCCACGACACCGGGAACATGATCAAGGACGGTGGGTTCACCGACGTGCCCGGCAAGGAGGGCATCGGCGGCTTGGCCCTGTCGGAGGACGGCTCCACGCTGTACGCGGTGAACCTGCTGACCCGCAGCCTGGTCGGCTTCGACGCCACCGGGGCCACCGCCTCGGCGCCCGCGGCCACGGTGCCGATCCCGGACCCGGGCTGCGCGGCTCCTGGCGACTGGCGCCCGTTCAGCGTCGCCGCGCACGACGCCACCCTGTACGTCGGTGGCGTGTGCAGCGCGCAGAGCACGCAGAACCGCGCGGACCTGAAGGCCGTCGTCTACACCTACGACGGCACGGGGTTCACCGCGGTGCTGACCCAGCCGCTCGGCTTCAAGCGCGGCGAGGTCCTCAGCGGCCGGTCGGCTCCCGGCCAGACCGACCGCTGGAACCCGTGGCGCAGCGACCTGGCGACGTGGGACGAGCACGACGTGGGCGGTGGCGGCACGATGATCGACCCGCAGCCGCAGTTGGCGAGCCTGGCGTTCGCGCGTGACGGGTCGATGATCCTCGGCTTCCGCGACCGGTTCATGGACGTGGTGGGCTGGGACGCGCTGGACCCGCGTCCGGGCCGGACCACCACGGAACGCGGCTTCGCCGGTGGCGACATCAACATGGCCTGCGTCAACCCCGCCGGCGGGTACTCCTGGGAGGGCACCGGGACCTGCCCGAACCACGCGACCGGCGACAACACCGCCGGCCAGGCGGGCGACGTGGTCGAGTACTTCCCGGGCGACTACTTCCGACGCCCCGCGGCGCACCAGGAGTCCGCGCTGGGCTCGGTCGCCTACATCCCGCAGCAGCAATGGGTCATCAGCACGCAGATGGACCCGACGGTCAACGTCGCCACGGCCGGGACCGGCTACTACGACGTCACGACCGGTGAAGGGCCCGGCAACAGCCCTACGGACAACGCCTACGAGTTCGTCGGTCGAAACCCGAGTCACGGGTTCGGCAAGGCCGGAGGGCTCGGCGCCATCGCCTACCAGGCGGCGAACGCGCCGATCCAGATCGGCAACCTGGTGTGGTTCGACGGCGACCGCAACGGCGTCCAGGACCCGGCGGACGTGCGGCTGCCGGACGCGACGATCAACCTGCTCGACGCCGACGGCAGGCAGGTCGCCACGACGAGGACCGACGCGGCCGGCGAGTACTACTTCGGCGGTGTCGGCGCGGCCTACGAGCTCACGCCTGGCGCGGAGTACACGGTGCAGTTCAACGTGTGCACCGCGGACACCGACACGGTCCCCGGACAGCCGCCCGCCACCGACCTGCGGTTCACCGCCGGGCTGACCGGTGACGACCGGGTGCACGACTCCAACGTGGTGCCGCCGACCACCGGGCAGCTGTGCAACGGCTACGCGCCCGTCACGGCGCCGGCCAACCCCGGAGAAGTCGACCACACCATCGACGCGGGCGTGCACATCCCCCAGCCCGATCCGACCACGACGCCGCCGACGACCACCGTGCCGCCGACGACCCCGGCCCCGACCACGACCACCCCGCCCGGGGGTTCGCTGGCCGACACCGGTGTCTCCGCCGGCCTGCCGTGGGTGGTCCTCATCGGTGTCCTGGTCCTCGGCACGGGCGCGGCGCTCGCGTTCCTGAGCCGCAAACGCCGGACCAGGCAGGAGTGACCGGGTCCGCCCGCCCGCGGATCCTCGCGGGCGGGCGGACCACTCGCCGCCGGGTGCACGGGCTCAGCCGAAGACGCGCAGCTCGTAGATGCGGGTGGCGATCTCGCCGGTGTTCGTGGGAACGCCGACGTCGAGCCGGACGTGGCGACCCGACACCCCGCTGACGCGGTGGACCGTGGTAGCCGCGCCGTTGTTCGTCACGTCGACCACCTTCCGCCACGTCGTGCCGTCGTCGGACACCGAGAGGCCGAACGCCTTGGTGTTGAGACCGGCGCCCTCACCGCCCGCCTGGGCGTGCGCGACCTCGAACCGGGAGATCGACCGGGTGGCGCCGAGGTCCACGCCCAGCCACGCGCCGGACACCGACGAGCAGAACTTGTCGCTGTTCCCGCCCGTCACGGTGCCGTTGACCGCCTTCTCCGGCCCTTCGCCCGGCGCGCACGGGGTCGAGCCCGTGGCCGGGCGACCTCGCGCGAGGTTGACCTCCCCGCCCACGGCCGGGCCGACCACGACGTTGTCGAAGTCGGCCGCCGCGTTGAACACCCGCACGCCGTTGCCGCCGGAGGCGAACGTCGCGTCCGTGACGCTGATCTTCGGCGTGGCCAGGTCGTCGACGTACACCTTGATCGACGTGCCGACCGCGGTGACCCGCAGGCGGTGGGTGGAGCCGACGCTCACCGCCAGCGGCGCGGCGCCCAGCGGGGTCCACGAGTTGTCGGCCCGGCCCAGCACGACCCGCCCGGCGGGGGAGATGCCCGCGTAGTAGCCGGCGTAGCCGTCGACGCCGACCGCCGGCCTGCTCGCCCGGAACACCAGCCCGGCGTCACCGCCGCCGGACGTGATCGTCACGTCGGTGTCCTGGGTGAAGTCGCCGAAGTTCGTGTCCAGCAACGCCTTGCCGCCGGCGGAGCCGGCCGCCCGCAACCGTCCACCCGGGACGGTCCACGAGCCGCCGTAGGTCTTCCAGCCGTAGGAGTTGTCGTCGGCGAAGTTGTCCTGGACCTTCATCGTCACGCGCCGGATCGTGCCGTCGGCGTTGAAGTGCATGCGGTCGTAGGCGAGCTGGCGGTGGTTGCCGTCGGTCTCGCTCAGCGGTCGGCGGTGGTAGACGATGTACCAGATGTCGGTGCCGGGCACGTTCACCACCGAGTTGTGGCCCGAGCCGCGCGCGACCGCGGGATCCTGGGCGAGCACCTTGTCCAGCCTGGTGAACGGGCCGGTGGGCGAGTCGGCGATCGCGTAGGACACCGAGTAGTCCGGACCGGTCCACCCGCCTTCGGACCACATCAGGTAGTACTTCCCGGCTCGCTTGAACATCTGCGGACCCTCGACGTAACCCGCCGGCGTGATCTCCTTGTAGGTGCTGCCGTCGGCGAACGTGCCGAGGCTGACCATGTCGGGGTTGAGCTTCACGACGTTGGCGTGACCCCAACCCCCGTAGTACAGGTAGGCCTGACCGTCGTCGTCGATGAAGACGTCCTGGTCGATGGGCTGCGCTCCGTGGTGGAACTTCCCGATCAGCGGCCGGCCGATCGCGTCGCGGTAGGGACCCGCCGGGTGGTCGGCGACGGCCACCCCGATGCCGCCCAGCGCCGAGTCGCCCTGGATGTCGTTGGCGGCGAAGTACAGGTAGTACCGGCCGTTGCGGGTGATCGGCGCCGGCGCCCACAGCGCGTACTCGGCCCAGGAGACGTCGGCGGTGGTCAGCACGTTGCGGTGCTTCGTCCAGCGCACGAGGTCGGTGGAGGAGAACGCGTCGAGGTAGGTCTGCTCGGCGTAGGGCTTCGACGTCGTGGGGTACACCCAGTAGGTGTCGCCGTGGACGATCGTGTCCGGGTCGGCGTACCAGCCGTCGGCGAACGGGTTGCCGGCCACGGCGGTCGGGTGGTCCGGCGCGGGGGCCGCGGCGGCCGCGGGTGCGACCGTGGTGAGGGCGCCTGTGAGCAGCGCGGTCAGGGCGGTGGTGGCGAGCTTGATCGGAAGTGCGGTCATCGTGGCAACTCCGGGTCGCAGGGATGGGGTGAGGCGCCTGGGGCCGCCGTGATCGCGCCCGAGGAGGCAGTCGCGGACCGGCGGTGCAGGGAGGCGGCCGGTGCGCGGGGAGGCGACTGGTGCGCGGGGACGCGGCTGGTGCGCGGGGAGGCCGACCTGCCACCTGGGCACGGGAGCCGGTGGCTAGTCGGCCGCACCCATCACGAGGCCCTCGATCGTGTGCTTCTGCACCAGCGGTTCGAGCCGGTCGACGACCCGGCACCCGAGGTGCGCGCGGACCTCTTCGGGCAACCGCTCGTGGAAGGCGCGGCTGACCACCAGGTCGTTGCGGTCGTTCCCGACGCCCGCCGCGGCCAGGCCGAGGACCAGCACGGGCCGTGCCGTGGCCGACCGGTTGGGCGTGCCGCGGTGGATCGTCAACGCGGAACGGGCGGAGATGTCGCCCCGCCGGGGCATCTTCCGCTGGGCCAGACCCTCGTAGCGCGGGTAGTGCGACTTCGGCGGGAACATCCCGTGCTCGAAGTCGGCGCCGTCGTCCCACTGCGTGCCGGGCGCGATCTCGAACGGCCCCATCTCGGGGGTCGTGTCGACCGTCGTGACGTTGACCGCCAGCGAGGTGAGGCGACGGTCCCGCACGGTCTCGTCGGGGGCGGGGAAGTCCCGGTGCCACGGCTGGGCGACCGCGCCGGGCAGCGGCACGTCGAAACCGGTCTCCACGACCTGGTAGTCCGGTCCCAGCACGGCCCGCGCGAGGCCGACCACCCACGGGTGGGTCACCAGGTCGAGGAACCCCCTGATCCGCTCGGGGTGGATCTCGACGTAGTAGCGGTTCGGCCCGCGCCCGATCGCGCCGTCCGGGCGTTCGAGCGCTTCCCGGAACAACACCTCGACGTCCTCGCGGAGGCGATCGGCCCAGTCGGGCGCGAACGCGCCGCGCAACGCGACGATGCCGTCCGAGTGCAGCTCCCCGACCAGGTCGTCGGGCTCACGGGCGCTGGTCATGACCACCTCTTCCGGGCAGGGCGGAGCGGGTGCGGCGACCGGGGCGCGTTCACCCCGACCGTTCGCGCGACAGCGGACCACTGCCGAACGTAGCAGCCCCGGCGGCAGTTTCCAACGTTGTAAATTCGGCGGAGCCTCGGTCGCGTGGTTGGATCCGCCCGTGGCGTTGTGGATCGAGGTCGCCGACGGTGTGCTGGTGCGGCGGTACGAGGAGCTCGACCTGTCGGTCGGGCTCGTGGTGGGTGACGAGCGGTGCCTGGTGGTCGACACCGGGGGTGACGCGGGTCAGGGCGCGGAACTGGCTCGGGCGGTCCGCGAGGTGACCCCGTTGCCGTGGCACGTGGTGCTGACGCACTCCCACTTCGACCACAGCTTCGGCACCGAGGTCTTCCGCCCGTGCGAGGTGTGGGCGCACCGGCGGTGCCACGCCGACCTGGTCGCCACCGGGGCGCGGCAGCGCGAGAAGTGGGAGCGGCACTACCGGGAACGGGGCGAGGTCGAGGTCGCGGATCGCATCGCCGCCGTGCGACTGGTGCTGCCGGACCGGCTGGTCGACGCACGCGCCGAAGTCGACCTCGGCGGGCGCCGGGTCGAGTTGGTCCACTTCGGACCGGCGCACTCCGACCACGACCTGGTGGCGCACGTCCCCGACGCCGGAGTGGTGTACGCGGGGGACCTCGTGGAGCACGGCGCACCGCCGCAGTTCGGCGACGCACACCCCCAGGGCTGGCCGACCGCGCTGGACGGCATCCTGTCGCTCGACGCGCCGATCGTCGTGCCCGGTCACGGCGACCCGGTGGACCGCGACTTCGTCCGGGCCCAGCGCGCGGAGCTGTCCCGGGTCGCCGAGCTGTGCCGGGCGGTGGCGGCCGGGACGATCACCGCCGTGCGGGCCGTGGAGCTCTCGCCCTACCCGGAGCAGTTCACCCTTGCCGCGCTCCAGCGTTGACCACGACCCGCCGCACGCCGTGCACCGAGTGCGGCAGAGCGCGTGGACGCCGACGTGACCATCGTGGGTGGCGGGCTTCTGATCGCGCCGGTCCGGGGGGGGGGGGGGGGGGGGGGGGGGGGGGGGGGGGGAGGAGAGAACGGAGGGGGGGGGGGGGAGCGGGGGGGAGGGAGGGGGGGGGGGCGGTACCCCCCCCCCCCCCGGGGCGGGGGACAATGGGCCGGCGGGGGGGTGGGGAGCG
>NZ_JBVJVK010000039.1:0-2457 GCF_055603705.1 Actinosynnema sp. NPDC037264
GTGACCTGATCCGCACCAACCCCGACCAGACCAAGACCATCGACCCCTGCAACCTGCAACTGCTCTACCAAGGCCGCAGCCCCAGCTCCGACGGCATGGACTACGGCCTCCTGCCCTACCGACCGGGCGTGCTGACCCTGCAACGCTGACCGAATCCGGAGCCCCCGCACCCAGTGCGGGGGCTCCGGCCGTGACGCCGCCGGAAGCGGCGGGTAAGGAGCTGTCATGTCTGTCCCCGATCGACTCCCGGGTCGCCTCGCGCGCGGGCGCGGCCGGTGGTCGCGGTTGGCCGCGGTGATGGCCGCGGTCGTGCTCGGCGGTGTGATGGTCGTCTTCGGCTCGGCGACCAGCTCGGCGGCGACCGTCGACACGAACGCGTGGTACGTGCTGGTCAACCGCAACAGCGGCAAGGCGCTCGACGTCTACAACCTCGCCACCAACGACGGCGCCCGCATCACCCAGTGGACCCGCAGCGACGGGGCCAACCAGCAGTGGCAGTTCGTGGACTCCGGCGGCGGCTACTACCGGCTCAAGTCCAAGCACTCCGGCAAGGTGCTCGACGTCTACAACTTCTCCACCGCCGACGGCGCCAACATCGTCCAGTGGGCCGACGGCAACGGCACCAACCAGCAGTTCCGCCTCGCCGACTCCGACGGCGGCCACGTGCGCCTGATCAACCGCAACAGCGGCAAGGCCGTCGAGGTCCAGAACGCCGCCACCAACGACGGCGCGAACATCGTCCAGTACTCCGACTGGGGCGGCGCCAACCAGCAGTGGCAGCTCGTCCGCGTCGGCGGCGGCGGGACGACGACCACCACCACGACGACGACCCCGCAGCAGCCGGGTGGGCAGTTCACCAACCCCGTGGTGTGGCAGGACTTCGCCGATGTCGAGGTCATCCGGGTCGGGGACGCGTACTACATGACCGCGTCCACCATGCACTACTCCCCCGGTGCGCCGATCCTGCGCTCCTACGACCTGGTCAACTGGGAGTTCGCCGGTCACTCCGTGCCGTCACTGGACTTCGGCACGAAGTACGACCTGACCAACGGCCAGCGGGCCTACGTCAACGGCATCTGGGCGTCGACGCTGCAGTACCGCGCCAGCAACCGGACGTACTACTGGGCCGGGTGCATCGACTTCAACGACACCTACATCTACACCGCGACCAGCGTCGAGGGCGCCTGGAACCGGCACGCCCAGATCGACAACTGCTACTACGACGCCGGCATGCTCATCGACGACAACGACACCATGTACGTCGCGTACGGCAACGGCACCATCAGCGTCGCCCAGCTGTCCGCCGACGGCCGCAGCCAGGTCCGCGCGCAGCAGGTCTTCCAGACCCCGTCGAACATCGGCACGCTGGAAGGCGCCCGCTTCTACAAGCGCAACGGCAGCTACTACATCTGGCTGACCCGGCCCGCCAACGGCCAGTACGTGCTCAAGGCGAGCAACCCGTTCGGCCCCTACACCCTGCGCCAGGTGCTGCTGGACCTGCCCGGCCCGATCCCCGGCGGCGGCGTGCCCCACCAGGGCGGCCTGGTCCAGACCCAGAACGGCTCCTGGTACTACATGTCGTTCGTGGACGCCTACCCCGGCGGCCGCGTGCCCGCCCTCGCCCCGATCACCTGGACCGCGGACGGCTGGCCTACCCTCCAGACGGTCAACGGCCGGTGGGGCGTCAACTACCCCTCGCCGCTGCCGACCCGGCCGGTCAAACCCCTCACCGGGACCGACACCTTCGCCGGCACCACCCTCGGCCCGCAGTGGGAGTGGAACCACGACCCCGACACCACGAAGTACTCGGTGAACGACGGGCTGAGGTTGTCCACCGCCACGGTCACCAACGACCTGTACGCCGCCCGCAACACCCTGACGCACCGCATCCAAGGACCGACGTCCACGGCCACGATCGAGCTGGACTACAGCACGATGCGCGACGGTGACCGGTCCGGCCTCGCGATGCTGCGCCAGTCCTCGGCCTGGATCGGCGTCAAGCGCGACAACGGCCAGACCCGCGTGTCCATGACCAACGGCCTGGCCATGGACAGCAGCTGGCGCACCACCAACACCGGCACCGAAGCCGCGAGCGCCGCGATCAGCGGCGGCCGGATCTGGCTTCGGATCAACGCCGACATCCAACCCGGCTCCAACCGCCAGGCCCGCTTCTCCTACAGCACCGACGGCGTGAACTTCACCTCGTTGGGACCGGCGTTCACGTTGAACAACGCCTGGCAGTTCTTCATGGGCTACCGCTTCGGCATCTTCAACCACGCCACCCAGGCCCTCGGCGGCGCGGTCACGGTCCGCAAGTTCGACCTGACCACTCCCTGACCTCGGCGAGAGGCACCCGGCCCGGCCTCGCCGGGCCGGGTGGGCCGGACAACCGCGGGGGGGGGGGGGGGGGGGGGGAGGGGGGGGGGGGGGGGGGGGGAGGGGGGGGGGGGGGAGGGG
>NZ_JBVJVK010000039.1:2465-46973 GCF_055603705.1 Actinosynnema sp. NPDC037264
CCCCCACCCCCCCCCCCCTCCCCTCCCCCCCCCCCCTCCCCCCCCCCCCCCCCCCCCCCCCCCCCCCCCCCCCCCCCCCCCCCCCCCCCCCGCTTCGTCGACTCAGATGAAGCGCCAGAGGTGGTCGTTGGTGCCGTTGTCGTCCCAGATCACGATCTGGGCGCCGCGCGCGGTGGAGGCGCCGTTGACGCCGAGCACGCGCCCGCCGTTGCCGCACTGGATGCGGAAGTAGCCGCCGGTGCCGTAGCGCAGCCGCCACTTGTGGTCGTTGGTGCCGTTGTCGGCCCACTGGAGCACCCGGGCGCCGTTGGCGTTGGCCGCGTTCTCGACGCCGAGGACCTTGCCGCTGTGGGAGTTGCGCAGCCGGAAGTAGCCGTCGGGGTCCACCACGGCGGTCCAGAGGTGGTCGGCGGTGCCGTTGTCGTCCCACTGCACGGCGAGGCCGCCGTCGGCGGTCGACATGTCCTGCACGCCCAGGACCAGGCCGCTGGCGAGGTTCTGCACGCGGCGGGCGCCGACGGGCACGAACCGCCAGCGGTTGTCGGCTGTCCCGTTGTCCGGGTCCTGCACGGCCTGCGCGCCCGCCGAGGTGGAGCCGTTGAGGATGGCGAGCAGCTTGCCGCTGTTGCCGTTGCGCAGCTTGTGGGTGCCGTCCCCGTTGTCCAGGACCGTCCACTTGTGGTCGGCGGCGCCCGTGTTGCTCCACTGCAGGACGCGGGCGTTGTCCGCGGTGGACGCGTTCTCCACGCCGAGCACCTTGCCGCTGTTGCGGTTGCGCACCCGCACGGCGCTGCCGTCGACGACCAGCTCCCAGTTGTGGTCGGCCGTCCCGGTGTCGTTCCACTGCACGGCGAGGCCGCCGTCGGCGGTCGACATGTCCTGCACGCCCAGCACCAGGCCGCTGGCCGCGTTCACCAGCCGGTAGCCCGCGTCCGAGCCGCCACCGCCGCCGCTGGTGCTCCAGTAGACGGTGTAGTTGTGCCCGTGGGCGTCGTAGAACGGCCCGAGGTTGACCGTCGCGCCGTCGGCTCGCGCGGTGAACGCCAGGCCCGACGTGCCGGTGCGGGTGATCGAGGCGGTGTCCAGCGCGGGCAGCCTGCTCAGGGCGGTGTTGCCGTAGTTGCCCGACAGCACGACCGGTCCGAACGTGACCGCGGCGACGGCGGGGTTGTCGTTGGAGGGCTGCACCACGACCCGCATCGGCAGGCGCACGGTGACCGCGTCGCCGGGAGCCCACGACCGGGTGAGGCTCGCGTAGGTGCCCGGGGTCGTGGCGATGTCCTGCGCCACGCCGTTGACGCTGACCGTCGCGCCGGTGGTCCAGGCGGGGATGCGCAGGCGCATCGTCCACGACCCGCTCACGCTGCCGGTCACGGTCAGCGTGGTGGTGTCCGACGCCGGGTAGCTCGTGGTCTGCGTGACGGTGATCCCGCGCTGCGCCCAGGTCAGCACCGACGGCGTGTACAGGTTCACCGTCAGCGTGGTGCCGTTGTGGAAGTAGATGGAGTTCGCCAGGGAGGTGTTGACCTCCAGCGCCGTGCCCTGGCAGCACCAGAACGTCGTGTAGTCGGTGCTCCAGTTGCCGCCGCCCCACGCGGGTCCGGTGTTGCCGCGCCGGTGGCCCGGGTTGAGGCCGGTGAAGTAGCAGATGTGGCCGTGCGGGTCGGCCGTGTTCTGCTGCCCGATGAGGTGGTTGAGCAAGGCGCGCTCGTAGAAGTCGAAGTAGGAGGCGCGGTTGGGGTCGAGCAGCCACAGCTCACGGGTCAGCTTGAGCATGTTGTAGGTGTTGCACGCCTCGGCCGTGTCGGTGTTGAGGTAGGCGGCGATGGCGTTGGGCGCGCGGAAGTGCTCGGCCTGGCTGTTGCCGCCGATGACGTAGGTGTGCGCGCCCACCGTGATGTTCCACGCGTTCGACGCGATGTCGCGGTAGCGGGTCGTCCCCGTGGCCTTGTACTCGCGCGCCGCGCCGATCCACTTCGGCACCTGCGTGTTGGCGTGCAGCCCGCTGAGCCGGTCCTGGTTGGCCGCCAGCGGGTCGAACACGGCGGCGTGGTCGAACCGCTGCGCCGCGGCCAGCCACCGGCTGTCCCCCGTCTGCTGGTACAGGTCGGTCAGCACGGCGTTCATGCCGCCGAACTCGGTGCCCAGGACGCGCTGCATCTGGCTGTAGGACAGCCGGCCGGTGCGCCAGTCCACCCACCCGGCGAACCGCAGCAGCACGTCGCGCGCCTGGGTGTTGCCGATGTGCCGCCACACGTCCAGCAGACCCGCCAACGTCTTGTGCAGCGAGTAGTACGACACCGACTTGGGCGAGCCCGCCTCCATCGCGTCGAAGTCGGACTCCGGGAACCCGGACAGGTACCCGGTGTTGAACCCGGCGGCGGCGTTGTTCGCCTGGCACTTCGCCAGCTCCGCGACCATCTGGTTCGCCCGGTCCCTGCACGTGGTGTCGCCCAGCACCGCCCACGCCTGCGCCCACGCGCTGAGGAAGTGGCCCTGGCTGTGGGTGCGGAACGGGAAGTTCGGCGCCTCCCAGCCGCCCAGCGCCGCCGCGCCGTTGGTGGACAGCCGGTGGTTGGCGCGGAAGTTGTAGAGCAGCCGGTCGACGTTGACGAACTTCAGGTACGTCAGCGTCCGGCTCTGGTTCTCCATCCAGCGACCGGGGCTCAGCCGCACCTCGCCGAGGTCGAACGGGTGGGCGGCCACGCCGAGGTCCGGCCGGACCGGCGGCACCGACGCCGCGACCGCGGACCCCGTGGTCAGGCCGGGCACGGTCGTCGCGACGGCCGCGACGCCGACGGCTTGCAGCAGCGTGCGGCGGCTCAGGGGTGACGACATGGGCTCTCCTGTGGGTTGGAGGGAAGGCCGGTGACGTCCCGCGGGACCGGCACGCGCGGTGAGGCGGGCGCGCCGCCGTGGCGACCGGCCGGGACATCGCGGTGCGGCCGGCAGGACCTGTCGGCGAAGGGAGATCAGGGACGACGTGGCGGAGCCGCCGCGACGGGTCGGCGCGCGAGGAGCGCCGCGCGAAGGCGCCGACCGCGGAGGTTCAGCGGGTCAGGACGTCCGGCTGCGGCAACGATCGGCGTCGGGTCGGGACGTGCGCGGCGTGCCGTGTTCGTCGCATCGGAATCCCCATCGTCGTCGTTGACGGGCGGTCGTGCCGGCGGATGCGTGACCGACTCGGGCCCGGCGGCCCGGCTGTCAGCACAGTAGCCACCGCCCGAGCCGGGCGTCAACGATGCGGCCCGCTAAAATGTTCACGCTCACTTTTAGCGGGCCGCAGCGCGTCCGGGTCGCCGATCGCTTGAACTTGGTTGTTTACAGAGGTGATCTCGCCTTCTCTTCCGCTACAGGACCAGCAAACCTGATCGACCGCAGGCTGATTCGTGTGAGCGTGAACATCGCCGGGCGACCAGAGCCGCGCCGCTTCGTCAGAAGCCCCAGAGCCGCCACGTCTGGTTGCGCGGGCTCGACTGGCCGACGGGGTTGCAGGTCCACTGGTGGACCGTGGCGCGCACCGCCGTGGAGACCCCGCTGACGTCGACGCACTTGCCGCTGTGCCGGGCCACGAGCTGGCGGTCGTGGGGGTCGTTGCCGGAGTAGGTGACCTTCCGCAGCGCGAACTGCTGGTTCCGCGCCCCCGGGAGGCACGTCCACTGCTGCACCGCGGCGCCGTCGGCCGAGGACGAGCCGTTCACGTCGAGGCACTTGCCGGTCTGCGCGTTGACGACGGTGTAGGTGTCGGCCGCATCGGTCACCGGCCGGAAGTCCCACAGCTGCTGGTCTCCGCCCTCGCAGGGGAACTGCTGCTGCCGGTTGCCGTCGGCGGTGCCCAGGTCCGCGTTGTCCAGGCACTGCTGCGAGTGCTGGGCGACGGCCACGGACGCGACTCCCCGGCTCGACGGCGGCAGGAGCGTGATGGTGAAGGTGTCGTCGATGGCGGTGTGCGGCAGGTTGACCGTGGCGCCGTTGCCGGACAGCGTCACCACGGAGTTCTGCACGGTGATCGGCCCCTGGACCGCGCCGCCGCCGTTGTGCGGGATGCGCTGGACGACCGCCCGCACCTGGTTGTTCTGCACGATGCCGCTGGTGGCGTCCAGCCGCCGGAGCTGGACCGCGACGTTGCCCGTGGTGCCGCCACCGCCGACCAGGACCTTCGCGACCCCGTCGGCCTTCGTGGCGAACGCGTCGTAGGCCGGGCTGGGCGTGACGGAGACGACCTGCCCCGTCTGCGAGCCGTAGAAGCGGTAGACCCACCACTCGCCCTTGGGCTGGTGCTGCCCGGCCGAGTTGCGCACGAGCAGGTTGCCGAGGTCGTTGTGCAGGTTGCCCGCGCTGGCCCAGTTGGCCCGCAGGCCGTCGGCTCCCGCCCGCTCCAGGCGCGCGATGTACCAGGCGCCGTCACCGGGGTTCTGCTCGTTGGACGCGCCGTACTCGTTGATCTGGTAGGGCCGCGGGTGCGGGATGCCGCGCGAGTCCAGCGTGGTGTTCGCCGCCGCCACGTTGGCCACCGGGTCGCCGGGCAGGGAGTGCCAGCTGATGATGTCCGGCACCGTGTTGGACGTGCGGATGAAGTCGAGGTACTGGTTCCACCACGTCCCGTTCGTCGTCGGGACGCCCGCGAAGCTCGGACCCACGATCAGCTGCTGCGGGAACGCGGCCCGCACGCGCTGGTAGGTGCGCCGCCACAGCTCGAAGTACTGGGACTGGGGACGGTTCCAGAACGGGGTGATGTTGGGCTCGTTCCACAGGTCCCACTGCACCGGGACGCCCGTGGCCCGCACGTCGTCGATCAGGCGGGTGAGGAAGTTGTCGTAGTCCGCCCAGTTGCCGTTGTCGCCCGGGAAGCGGGAGATCGGGTAGCCGTCCGCGCCCCACAGGTCGTGCGGCAGCAGGATGAACTCGCCGCCCAGCGACCGGGTGCGCAGCAGCTGGGCACGGGTGGCGTTCCACCGGCGGTCGTACTTGCCCGCCACCCAGCCGCCGGGCCCGTCGAGCTGGGCGCCACCGGCGCGCATGTACCGGAACTTCACGTCGCGGAAGAAGTGGTCCGCCGGTCCGGACCCGTTCTCGGTCATGCCGTAGATCCAGCCGGAGGCCCGGTAGGTCGGTGAACCGCCGGCGACGGAGAAGTCGACGGAGATGGACTCGTCCCCGGCCAGGGCCGCCGGACCGGGCGAGACGAGGGACGTGACGACGGAGGCGGCGATGACGAGGCCGGCGGTGACGCCGCGACCTCGCCGCCTTGCGGGGTTGGTGGCCACGCGTGACTCCTTTGTCGGTGATGGGCGCGAAGAGAGGTCGAACCGGTTCGACTAGCTCTGCACCGTACGCGCCGGCTCGCTTGCACGACAAGGGTCGAACCGGTTCGGCTGAGGCGTCGACGGTCGCCGAAGTCAGGCCACCACGGCCGTCGACGGTCGCCGAAGTCAGGCCACCCGGGGCGTCGACGGTTGCCGAAGCGGGCCGCCGAGGCGGGGAACTAGCGCCGCGGTCCGGCCGGTCGGGTTTCGGCGTCCGCGGCGAGCAGCAGGTACGCGCTCGCGGTCCAGGTGTAGGCGCGGTCGCGCAGGCCGTGGCCGGTGAGGGCGTCGAAGTTCTCGGCGAAGCCGCTCTTCTCGCACACCGCCCGGAACCGGGCGCTGACCTCGTCGGCGAGTTCCACCGCGCCTCCTCGGCGCAGGCCGTCCTCGATGAGCACGGTCGACGGGGCCCACACCGGGCCGCGCCAGTAGCCGTCGGCCTCGTACCAGGGCGAGTCCGGCAGTTCGGTGGCGAGGCCCACCGGGGTGAGGTGCCGCGCCACGCCCTCGACGAGCTTCGCGTGCACGTCGGGGGGCAGGTCGGCGCCCAGGACGACCGGCATGAGGTCGAGCAGGCTCGCGGTGGCGCGCGACGTGCCGTCGACCGCACGGCCGGTGAACGTCGTGCCGTCCCACAGCCGCGTCAGCATCGCGCCCAGCATCGCGTCCGCCTCCCCTGCCCAGCGCGCCGCGGCGGTCGGGTCGCCGAGGTCCCCGGCCAACCGGGCCAGCTCCCGCAGCTGCACCACGAGGAACGCCGCCAGGTCGGCGGACTGCACGAGCCGCCGGTCGCCGAAGACGGTGGAGTTGTCCCAGCCGCTGTCGTTGCCGTGCTCGTAGTGCGGGAACGGCTCCCCCGGCGCCCGGCGGTGGTCGAGCCAGAACGTCGTCCACGCCGCCAGCTGCCGGTACAGGCCCGGCAGTTCGGCGGCCGGGATGCCGCCGGGCAGCTTCGACCGCAACCGGCCCACCGCCCAGCCGTGGATCGGCGGCTTGACGAAGTTGTGCAGCACTTCGGCGTGCGTCACCGAGTCGGGCAGCGCGCCTTCCTCGGTCTGGTGGTCGAACACCACCTGGAACTGGTCCCACGCCAGGTCGGGCACCCCGGGCGCGAGCGCGAGGGCGTTGAAGCAGTGGTCCCAGCTCCAGACCTTGTCCATCCAGTTCTTCGACATCAGCACCGCCGGCCTGCGGAGGAACCCGGACGGGCTCACGGTGGCCGACCACAGCACGTAGCACGCGAGCTCGGCGGCGGGGGTGCGGTCGCCGCGCCAGGGCGCGACCCGGTCGGTGAACCGCTCGAACGACCGCCGTGCGGCCGCCACCACCTCGGCGAAGGTCGCCCCGGTGGAGAACCGCTTGCGGGCGGTCGTGGTCTCCTCCACCACCAGTTCCCACCGGCCGCCGTCCCCGCCGACGACGACCGCGCGCTCCGCCGTGCCGAGCGCGGAGTCGCCGTGCACGTCCTCGCGTCCCGCCAGCACGGTCACCCGGTAGCGGTGGCCGGTCTCGTAGGAGGTGAAGACGTACGACGAGGTGACGGGGTCGCGGAAGAAGTAGGTCCCGGTGAAGGGCGTCAAGGTGGCGTCCGCCGCGGCGATGCGCAGGCCGAGGCCGTGGCCCGACACCCTCAGCGCCGACGGCGACTCGAACGCCGCCGCGACCTCGCCGCGGCCCGCGGTCCAGGTGAGCAGGACCGGGTTCGCCGCGACCTCGGCGGTCACGCGGGCGCCGGCCAGCACGGGCGTCAGGGACAGCACCGCGTGCATCCCGTTGCGGTGGGACACGAGGTGCAGGTCGTCGGCGTAGTCGGCGAGCCCCACGACCGCGGACAGGTCGAACCACGCCCCCGGATGGCTGAACGGGATCTCCCGCACCGAGAAGTCGTCCACGAAGGTCCCTTCGGTCAGTCCTTGACCGCGCCCGAGGTGATGCCGGCGGCGACGAAGCGCTGGGCCAGCACGAGCAGCGCGGTGGCGGGCACGGAGGCGACCACGGCGGTCGCCATGATCGCGTTCCACTCCTGGTTGTTGTTGCCGATGTAGCGGTAGATCCCGAGCGTGAGCGGTTGCATCGCTCCCCCGGCGTCCAACGTCGCGGCGAACACGAAGTCCGACCACGCCCACAGGAACGCGAACAACGCGGCGGTGACCACCCCGTTGCGACTGGCGGGCAGCACCACGGACCAGAACACGCGCCACGCGCCCGCGCCGTCGATCCGAGCCGCCTGCACCACCTCGTCGGGCACCGAGGACATGAACGAGGTCAGGATCAGCACGGCGAACGGCACCGCGATGGTCGAGTCGGCGAAGACCAGGCCCCACAGGGTGTTGGTGACGCCGAGCTGGACGTAGATGCCGTAGAGCCCCAACGCCATGATGGTGCCGGGGATCATCTGCGCGACCAGCAGCACGAACGTGAGCGGTCCCCGCCCGCGCGGGCGCAGCTTCGCCAGCGAGTACGCCGCGGGCGCGGCCAGCGCCAACGTCAGCACCACGGTCCCGAGCGCGACCAGCAGGCTGGTCCCGAAGTAGGGCAGCTGCTCGTCCAGGACCCGCGCGTACCCCTCGAACGTCGGGTTGCCCGGGAAGAGGTCCGGCGGGGACTTGCGCATCCGTCCCGGCGGGGTGAGGGAGACGTTGACCATCCAGTAGACCGGGAAGAGCATCATGGCGGTGAGCAGCAGGCCCACCGCGGTGCGCCACCGGGGCCGGGTCATGACGCGTCCTGGTGGCGCTGGACGCGGACGTACGCCAAGCCCGCGACCACGGCGAGCAGGATCAGCACGTTGCCCACCGCCGCGCTGGGCCCGAAGCGGGGCAGCATGCTGCCGAACCCGAGCTCGTAGGACCAGGTGGCGAGGGTGGTCGACGACCCGCTCGGGCCGCCGCGCGTCATGATCCAGATGATGTCGAACACCTTCAGCGTGTAGACCAGGCCGAGCAGGATCGTCACGGCGGAGACCGGCCGCAGCATCGGGAACGTGACGTGCCGGAACGTCTGCCAGGAGCCCGCGCCGTCCAGGGCCGACGCCTCGTGCACCTCGGCCGGGATGTTCTGCAACCCGCTGTGCAGCACGACGAGGTTGAACGGGATGCCGATCCAGACGTTGGCGATGATCACCGAGGCCAGCGACCAGTCCGGCGAGGTCAGCCAGTGCGGGCCGGAGACGCCGAACCACGACAGGGCCGCGTTCACCACCCCGGCCTCGCTGTCGAACATCCACGCCCACGTCGACGCGGACACGATCAGCGGCAGCAGCCACGGCACCAGGAACAGCGCCCGCAGCGTCGTCGACAGCCGGAAGTGGCGGGTGAAGAACACCGCCAGCGCCAACCCGGCGGTGTACTGGAACACCAGCGAGGTCACCGTGAAGAGGACCGTGTTGAGCAGGGCGGTGCGGAAGACGGGGTCGGCGAGCACGTCCGCGTAGTTGGCCAGCCCGATCACCTGCGCGCCGCCGTGCACGAAGGTGCGGACGGTGTAGTCGCGGATGCTCAGGTCGAGGGTCGTCAGCAGCGGGTAGCCGTAGCACAGCAGCAGGTAGGCGACGAGCGGGACGAGGAACGCCCAGCCGACGAGGTTGCGGCGGACCACGGCGCTACTTCGCCGACGCGGCGGCGCTCTGGGCGTCCTCGAGCGCGTCCGCGGCGGGCTTCGACCCGGTCAGCACCGCCTGCACCGCGGTCCACAGCGGCTGCGAGATCCGCGGGTAGCGGGTGCCGAGGCCGTCGCCGGTGCGGCCCTTAGCGGCCTGGACGGCGTCGACCCACACCTTCAGCTCCGGCCGCGCGGCGACCTGCTGCTCCCGCACCGATCCGATCGCGGAGACGTAGGTCAGCGCGGTGTCGGTGGCCAGCACGGTGTCCGGGCCGACCAGGCAGTCCGCGATCTTCGCCGCGGTGGCCTCGCGGTCCGCGGAGCCCTGCACGGGCACCGTGACGAACTCGCCGCCCGTCGGCGCGGGCGCGACGCCGCCGTCCCGCGAGGGGATCGGGATGACGCCGTGCTCGAAGCCCAGCTCCGCGGCGTTGCCGAGCTGCCAGGTGCCGTTCTCGGCGAACGCGTACTCGCCGGTGGCGAACTCCTGCCAACTCGTGGTCTGCGTGTTGCCGACGACCGAGTTCGGCGCGTACCGCTTGTCCAACCACGACTTCCACAGCTCCACCGCCGCCACTGCCTGAGTCGAGGACAGGTCGGTCAGCTGCGCGCCCGCGCCCCAGAACCACGGCAGGAACTGGAAGGAGCCTTCCTCGGTGCCGATCGCGGAGAACGTGATGCCCTTCTTGCCCGCGCCCGTGACCTTGGCCAGCGCCGCGTCCAGCGACGCCCAGTCCGTCAGCGATGCCGGGTCGACGCCGGCCTGCGCCAGCACCGCCTTGTTGTAGTACAGCGCCAGGGTGTTCGCGCCGATGGGGACCCCGTAGGCCTTCCCGCCCACCTCGCCGGCGGCCAGCAGGTTGGGCGACGCCCCGGACGCGTCCAGGCCGGTGTCCTGGTTGGCCCGCAGCACCCCGCCCTCGGCGAGCGTGGAGACCACAGGGTTGTCCACGACCAGCACGTTCGGCGCGGTGCCCTGCTGCGCGGCGAGCAGCACCTTGTTGGTCAGGTCGGAGGTGTCGTACGCCTGGCGCTCGACCTCCACGCCTGCCTCCGCGCCGCACTTCTCGATCACCTTCACCCACTCCGAGCTGCCGTCGAACTGCGGGTAGGGGTCCCACACGGCGAAGGGCCCGGCGGCGCTCCCGTCGGTGTTCCCGCTGGACGTGCACGCGGTCAGGGCCAGTCCCGCGGCGACCAGGGCGGTGGCCGCGCGTCGGCTGGGCGAAGTGCGCTTCATGGGGGTCGGTCCTTCCTGGCGGCGACGCTGACACCTCATCGAACCGGTTCGACCTTGCGAGGCTGCGTCAACGTATCGGCGGCAAGGAGCGCACGCAAGAGCCGCATGACATATCATCGAACGCCTGTCGAACCGGTTGGACGGAGAGCGGATGAACATCGGTGAGATCGCCAGGCGCGCGGGCGTTTCGCGCAGCACGGTGTCCTACGCGCTCAGCGGGAAGCGGCCGGTGTCGGCGGCGACGGCGCAGCGCATCAACGGCGTGATCGCCGAGCTGGGCTACCGGCCCAACGCCAGCGCGCGGGCGTTGGCCGAGGGGCGGACCCGGACGCTGGGCCTGGTGATACCCCCGGCGAGCAGGCGGCTGACGGACGTGCAGCTGGGGTTCGTCGCCAGTGTGGTCGAGGTGGCGGCGGCGCACGACCTCGACGTGCTGCTGTCACCCAGCGGCGGCGACCACGACCGGTCGTTCGAGCGCATCGTCACGGGCCGCCGGGTGGACGGCGTGATCCTGATGGAGATCCTCCTCGACGACCCGCGGGTGGCGCGGCTGGAGCAGGAGGCGCTGCCGTTCGTGACCATCGGTCACGTCGAGCACCCCGGCGCGTCGTGGTGGGTCGACGTGGACTACGCGGAGCTGATCAGGCGCTGCGTGCACCACCTCGCCGACCTCGGGCACCAGGACGTCGTGCTGATCAACCGGTCCGACGAGCTGGTGGCCGCGGGCTACGGCCCGGCGCTGCGCTCGTCGACCGGTTTCCTCGCCGCCGCCGAGGAACGCGGGCTGACCGCGCACACGGTCTGCTGCGCCGACGAGCCCGCCGCGGGTTCCGCGTGCTTCGAGGACATCCGCCGGCGGTGGCCGGAGGTGACGGCGGCGGTGACCATCAACGAGGCGGCGCTGCCCGGCCTCCAACGTGCGCTGCGCCGCGCGGACCTGGACGTGCCCGGCGACTTCTCGATCACCGGCGTCATCGCCGGCCGCCTGGCGGAAGCCTTCCACCCACCCCTGACCGCCGCCGACGTGCCCGCGGGCGAGATGGCCCGGCTCGCCGTGGACCTGCTGGTGGAGCAGATCGCCGACCCCGGCGCCACCCCGCGGAACGCGCTGCTCCAACCGGCCATCGCACTGCGGTCGAGCACGGGAGCACGCCGCCGCTGAACACCACTGCCGAGCCCTCGGGGTGGACCGCTTCGGCGGTCCACCCCGGGGTCGACGGTCACCGCACCCCGTTCAGCCGCCCGTGGAGAAGGCGGCGTCGAAGGAGGCCGTCGGCGCTTCGAACGCGTTGCGCCGCACGAACTCCAGGGCTTCGGGCGCGCCGACGAGCCGATCCATGCCGGCGTCCTCCCACTCGACGCTGACCGGGCCGTCGTAGCCGATGGTGTTGAGCATCCGGAACGACCGCTCCCACGGCACGTCGCCGCGGCCGGTGGAGACGAAGTCCCAGCCGCGTCGGGGGTCGGCCCAGGGCAGGTGGGAGCCGAGGCGCCCGTTGCGCCCGTCGCCGACCTGGCGGCGGGCGTCCTTGCAGTCGACGTGGTAGATGCGGTCGCGGAAGTCCCACAGGAAGCTCACCGGGTCGAGGTCCTGCCAGACGAAGTGCGACGGGTCCCAGTTGAGGCCGAACGCGGGCCGGTGCCCGATCGCCTCCAGGGTGCGCACGGTGGTCCAGTAGTCGTAGGCGATCTCGGAGGGGTGCACCTCGTGCGCGAAGCGGACGCCGACCTCGTCGAACACGTCGAGGATCGGGTTCCAGCGGTCGGCGAAGTCCTGGTAGCCGGCGTCGATCATCGACGGCGGCACGGGCGGGAACATCGCGACGGTCTTCCAGATCGAGGAGCCGGTGAACCCGACGACGGTGCCCGCACCGAGCTTCGCGGCGGCCCGCGCGGTCGCCTTCATCTCCTCGGCCGCGCGCTGCCGCACGCCCTCGGGGTCGCCGTCGCCCCAGATGCGGGGTGACAGGATGCCCCGGTGGCGCTCGTCGATCGGGTCGTCGCACACGGCCTGGCCGGTGAGGTGGTTGGAGATCGTCCACACCTTCAGGTCGTGCTTGGCCAGCACGTCGAGCCGATTGCGCACGTAGTCGTCGTCCTCGGCCGCGCGCCAGGGGTCGAGGTGGTCGCCCCAGCAGGCGATCTCCAGGCCGTCGTAGCCCCACTCGGCGGCCAGCCGGGCGACCTCCTCGAACGGCAGGTCGGCCCACTGGCCGGTGAACAACGTGATCGGACGCGCCATCTCTCGTTCTCCTCTCAGACGTCTCGCCAGGTGCGGGACGCCGCGCTCGCCTCGACGGCGGCCAGGACGCGCTGCAACCGCAGCCCGTCGGCGAACGACGGGGCGGGGTCGGTCCCGGCGGCCACGGCGCGGACGAAGTCGACGGCCTGGTGGGTGAACGCGTGCTCGTAGCCCAGGCCGTGGCCCGCCGGCCACCAGGCGTCGACGTAGGGGTGTTGGGGTTCGGTGACGACGATGCGCCGGAAGCCCGCGGTGGCGGCGTCGTCGGTCCCGTCGTAGTAGTGCAGGACGTTCATGTCCTCGAAGTCGAACGCCAGGCTGCCCGCGGAGCCGTTGACCTCGATGCGGATGGCGTTCTTGCGGCCGTTGGCGAACCGGGTGGCCTCGAACGAGCCGAGCGCGCCACCGGTGAACCGGGCCAGGAACAGCGCCGCGTCGTCCACGGTGACCGGCCCCGTCCCGGCCGACGAAGCGGTGCCCGACAGCCCGGAGTGCTCGGCGGCCAGGGGCCGCTCGGACACGAACGTCTCCAACGTCCCGGACACCTCGCGGATGGTGTCGCCGAGGATGAACTGGGTGGCGTCGACGATGTGCGCGCCGATGTCGCCCAACGCGCCCGATCCCGCCTTCTCCTTCTGCAACCGCCACGACAGCGGCGCGGCCGGGTCCACGATCCAGTCCTGGAGGTACTGGGCCCGCACGTGGTGCACGCGTCCCAGCCGCCCCTGTGCCACGAGGTCGCGGGCGAGGGACAGCGCGGGCACGCGCCGGTAGGTGAACCCGACCATGGCGCGCACGCCCGCCTCGGCGGCGACGGCCGCCGCGGCCGCCATCGCCTCGGCTTCGGCGACGGTGTTGGCGAGCGGTTTCTCGCACAGAACGTGCTTGCCCGCCTCCAGCGCCGCGATGGCGATCTCCGCGTGCGTGTCACCGGGCGTGCAGATGTCCACCACCCGCACGTCGTCCCGGTCCAGCACGGCCCGCCAGTCGGTCACGGCCTCCGCCCAGCCCAGTCGCCGGGCGGCGGCCTCGGTGCGGTCCCGGTCCCGGCCGCAGACCACGGCCATGGCCGGGTGCAGCGGCAGGTCGAAGAAGCGCGGCGCGACGCGCCACGCCTGCGAGTGCGCGGCACCCATGAAGGCGTGGCCGATCATCGCGATACCCAACGTCGCTGTCGTCACAGCGGTGATCTCCTAGGACTCGAAGGCGGTGGGCAGGTAGCGGTCGACGTTGTCCTTGGTGACGACCGGGGCGAACAGCTCGACCTGGCGCGGCACCTCGACCTCGACCAAGTCTCCGAGGCTCTTGCCCTGCACCGCCAGCCGGGCCAGCCGGATGCCGTCCGCGCCCTGCGTGGAGGGGTAGACCACGGTGGCCTTGTGCAGGCCGTTGCCCGCCTTGATCTCCCGCATGACGTTGGCCGAGCCCGCGCCGCCGACCAGGAAGAACTCGTCGCGGCCGGAGTTCTTGATCGCCGCGGTGACGCCGACGCCCTGGTCGTCGTCGTGGTTCCAGATCGCGTCGATGCGCGGCGCGGCCTGGAGCAGGTTCGCCGCGGCCCGTTCCCCGCTCTCCACGGTGAACTCGGCCGCGACCCGGTTGGCCACCTTCAACCCGCAGTCGCCCAGGGCGTCGGCGAAGCCCTTGCTGCGGTCCTGGGTCAGCGGGAGGGAGTCGATGCCGGCGATCTCGGCGACGACCGCGCCGGACTTGCCCTTGAGCTCCTCGCAGATGTAGGTGCCCGCCGACACGCCCATGCCGTAGTTGTCGCCCAGCACGGTCGAGCGCGCCGCGAACGGGCTGCCGAACTCGCGGTCGACGTTGATCACCGTGATGCCGGCCTTCATCGCCTTGAGCGCCACCGGCGTCAGCGCCGCGCCGTCGAACGGCAGCAGCACGATCGCGTCCACCTTGTCGTTGATGAACGTCTCGACCTGGCTGATCTGGAGGTTGACGTCGTTGGTGCCCTCCACCACCTTCAGCTCCACGTCGGAGTACTTCTCCGCCTCCGCCTTGGCGGCGTTGGTGATCGCGGCCATCCAGCCGTGGTCGGCGGCGGGCGCGGAGAAGCCGATGACGACCTTCTCGCCGGGCTCGTCGTTGGCGACCTTGGCGCCGCCCTGGTTGCCGCTGCCGGCCTGGGGTTCGGGGGTGTTGCCCGTGCAGGCGGTGAGCGCGAGACCGACCGAGAGCGCGGCGATGAGACGGGTTGTTGCCTTGCGTGACATGGGAATGCTCCTCGAAATGGCGGCGGGGTCGGGGTCAAGCACCGCTGCGACGGGCCAACCGCTGTTGGAGCAGGACGGCGACCACGATGATCGCGCCCTTCGCGACGGCCTGCGCGGAGATGGAGAGGTTGTTGAGGGTGAACACGTTCGACAGCGTGGTGAAGATCAGCACGCCGAACACGGTGCCCGCGATCGTGCCGCGACCACCGGACAACAGCGTGCCGCCGATGACGACCGCGGCGATGGCGTCCAGCTCGTAGAGGCCGCCGTGGGTGGAGCTGCCGGTCGTGGTGCGGGCGACGAGCATGACCGCGGCGATCCCGCAGCACACGCCCAGCAACGTGTAGAGCAGCACGGTGTGCCGCCGCACGTCGATCCCGGCCAACCGGGCGGCCTCCGGGTTGCCGCCGACGGCGAACGTCCGCCGCCCGAACGTGGTGCGGTTGAGCACCACCCACCCCACGACGGCCACCAGCGCGAAGATCACCACCAGCACGGGCACGCCGAGCACCGAGGCGTCGAAGAACGCGGAGAAGCCCGGCACGTCCACGATCTGGGTCTTGCGGTTGGAGATGATCTCGGCCAGGCCGCGGGCGGCGGCGAGCATGGCCAGCGTCGCGATGAACGCCACGATCCGGCCGTAGGCGATCAGCAGGCCGTTGACCACGCCGCAGCCGGCGCCCACGGCGAGCGCGGCGAACACGACGACCAGCCAGTGGGTGTCGTTGGCCATGGCCTGGGTGGCGAGCGTCGTGGCCCAGACCGAGGACAGCGCCACGATCGCGCCGACGGACAGGTCGATCCCGCCACCGGTGATCACGAACGTCATGCCGACGCTGACCACGCCGATGACCGAGGCCAGGCGCAGGATGGTGAGCACGTTGTCGACGTCGGCGAACCGGTCGCCCGCGGTGGCCACACCGACCAGGCACAGCAGGACCAGGGCGACGACGAGACCGGTGTTGCGGCCGGCGGCGG
The DNA here is from genome assembly GCF_055603705.1 of Actinosynnema sp. NPDC037264. Taxonomy (NCBI): domain Bacteria; kingdom Bacillati; phylum Actinomycetota; class Actinomycetes; order Pseudonocardiales; family Pseudonocardiaceae; genus Actinosynnema; species Actinosynnema sp. NPDC037264. The sequence continues at coordinate 18,060 of NZ_JBVJVK010000039.1, forward strand.
ACCCGAGCAGCGCGGTGACGCCGCGCTTCGCGTGCTCCGTCGTCGGCGGGTCGGCCGCGGTGGTGGCGGCGGCGTTCTTGCTCATGCGGCGGTTCCTTCCATGACCAGGTCGAGGACCCGGGATTCGTCGATCTCGGCGGCCGGCCCTTCGTGGACCACCCGGCCTTCGCGCACGACCAGCACCCGGTCGGCGAGGCCGAGGACCTCCTCCACCTCGCTGGACACGACGACCACGGCGACGCCGCGGCCGGCCAGGTCGCGGATCAGCTCGTAGATCTCGCTGCGCGCCCCGACGTCCACGCCCCGGGTCGGCTCGTCGAGCAGCAGCACGCGGCACTCGCGGAGCAGCCACCGCGCCAGCACGACCTTCTGCTGGTTGCCTCCCGACAGCGTGCGCACCGCCCGTTCCACGCCCGGCGGGCGGACGTCCAGCGCCGTGGTCAACTCCTGCGTGCGCGCGCGCTCGGCGCCGTTGTCGAGGAAGCCGAACCGGGCGAACGCCGACAAGGTGGACACCGTGACGTTGCGGTACACGGCCTGGTCCAGCAGCAGCCCCTGGCTCTTGCGCTCCTCCGGGCACAGCCCGACCCCGGCGCGCACGGCCGCGCCTACGCTCCCCCGCCGCAGCCGCCGGCCGTCCACCTCGACGGTGCCCGCCGTCGGCTTGCGCGCGCCGTAGACGGCTTCCAGGATCTCCGACCGACCCGACCCGACGAGACCGGCGAGCCCGACCACCTCGCCCGCGCGGACGGTGAGGTCCACCCCGGCGAACCGCTGCCCGGCGGCCAGTCCGCGCACCACCAGCACCTCGGGCGCGGCCGGGTCGACCGGTTCGCGCGGCGGGAAGGCGTACTCCACGTCACGCCCGGTCATGAGCCTGATCAGGTCGGCGGTGCGGGTCTGCGCGGCGGGCAGGCCGGTGGCGACCGTGCGGCCGTCCTTCAGCACGGTGACCCGGTCGCCGATCTCGCGGATCTCCTCCATCCGGTGCGAGATGTAGACGATCGCCACGCCTTGGGCGGTCAGCTCCCGGATGACCCGGAACAGGGTGCGCACCTCGTCCTGGTCCAGCACCGCCGACGGCTCGTCCATGATCAGCAGCTGCCCGTCGCGCGACAGGGCGCGCGCCATGCTCACGATCTGCTGGTTCGCCGCCGACAGCCGGCCGACGTCGCGGTCCGGCGGGATGTCCGGGTGGCCGAGCCGCTCGAGCAGGGCCCGGGTGCGGCGGTGTGCCTCGGCGCGGCGGGTGAAGCCGGCCGTGGACAGCTCGTGGCCGAGGAAGACGTTGTCGGCGACGGACAGCCCGGCCACCAGGTCCAGCTCCTGGTAGATGGCCGCCACGCCGCTGCGCATCGCGGCGGTCGGGTTGTCGAACGACACGACCTCGTCCCGCCACCGGATCTCGCCCTCGTCCGGGCGGTGCGCGCCGGCCAGCACCTTGATCAGCGTCGACTTGCCGGCGCCGTTCTGGCCGAGCAGGCAGTGCACCTCGCCGGCGCGCACGTCGAAGTCGACGCCGCCCAGGGCCGTCACACCGGGGAAGCGCTTCACCACGCCCCGGACGGACAGCAGCGGGGCCGTCGTGGTCGTCATACGGTTTCCTCCTGTGCCAGGGGCTTGTCGACCGGCTCGACGAGCACGGGGTCGCGGAAGACGCGGTCGAGGATCTGCGACGCACCGCCGCGCACGGAGCCGGTGAAGCCCAGCGGCGAGAACGCCACCCGCGTGCCGCCGACGTCCCGGGCGAAGACGTGGCCGCGCAGCTCCTCGCGCAGCGAACCGGCGATCCACGGCCGCAGCGCGGCGAAGTAGCCGCCGAGGACGAGCAGGTGCGGGTTGAAGACGTTCACCAGGATGCTCGCGCCGATGGTGAGCCACCGGTCGATGTCGGCGATGGCGGCCAGCACCCGCGCGTCGCCCGCCGCGGCCCGGTCGCCGATCTCGGCGAGCCTGCGTTCCAGGTCCGGCAGCGGGTCGTGCTCGGGTTCGTGGCCCGGTTCGCGCTCGGCGACGGCGGCGAGCAGGGCGTTGAGGCCGACGGCGGCTTCCCAGCAGCCCCGGTGGCCGCACGCGCACGGCGGTCCGTCCGCGCGGACCCTCATGTGCCCGACCTCGCCCGCGAAGCCGTGCGCGCCGCGCAGCAGTCGCCCGCCCACCACGACGCCGCCGCCGACGCCGGTCGCGCCGGTGACCAGGATGAGGTCGCCGTCGCGGTCCAGGCCCTGCGCCTCCACCTCGGCCAGCGCCGCGAGGTTCGCCTCGTTGTCCAGCAGCACGGGGTACGGCGGCTCGCCGAGCAACCTGCTGATCTCGGCGACCACCGGCACGTCGGTCCACCCCAGGTTGGGCGCGGCGCGCACCACGCCGGTGTCGGCCTCGACCAGGCCGGGCACGGCGATGGCGACGCCCACCGGGCGGGCCGCGACGCCGACCAGCGCGGCGTCCAGCAGCCGCCCCAGCCGGGCCAGCACGAACGCCGGTTCCAGCGCGGCGGTGTCCAGCGCGATCCGCCGGCGTGCCACGACCTGACCGCGCAGGTTGAGCACGAGCACCGACAGGTAGCCGACGTTGACCTCGGCCCCCACCGCGACGACGTGCTCGCCGTCGAGCCGGATGATCTGGCCGGGCCGCCCGACGGTGGCCCGCTCGGTCTCCCCCTCCCCCACCAGTCCGCGTTCCACGAGCTCGGCCACCAGGCTGGACACGGTGGCCTTGTTCAGCCCCGTCTCCCCCGCGAGCCGGGCCCGCGACCGGGGCCCGTGGTCGCGCAGGTGCGACAGGACGACGGAGAGGTTGTGCCGGCGGACCGTGACCTGGTCCGCGGCCGAGCTGCCCGCGCGCAGGCGAGTCGGCCTGTCCTTCATGGCGCTCCTCGAGGTCGGCCGGGTGGACGTGGGGCGTCGGCCGGGGTGGACGTGGGTGGTGGCCCGGCGGTGCCGGTGAGGTGGTGATCACCGCCGGGGTCGGCCGGGTTGTGCCTCGGTGGGTGGCGGCCCGCTGGGGGTAGGCGGGGTGGTGGCACGCCGGTGGGTCGACCAGCGGGTCGGCCGGGTGGCGGGTCGGTGGGTCGGTGGGTTGGTGACCGCCGGCGGCGTCGGTGGAGTGGTGGTCCGCCGGCGGGGTCGGTGGAGCTGACCCCGCCGGCGGGATCGGTCGGGCGGGCCCATGCCGGTGGGCCCCGCCCGGCCCGCTAGAGGTGCGGCAGGGAGTCGTCGTCGCGACCCGGCCGGGGTGTGTACCGGCCGGTGGCCTCGACGTTGCCCGCCACGTCGATCGACCGGTACTCCAGGTACTCCCGGCCGTTCGGCCTGATCTTGATCTCACCGCCCCGGTGGACCTGCCACGCGCCGCCGGAGATCCGGTACTCGGTGCGGGCCACGCCGGAGGTGGCGTCGGAGGCGGTGAGCCGGACCCGGGAGGCGGACGAGCCGCGCTTGGCCGACGTGACCGGCGGCGCGGTGTCCACCTTCACGTCGATCGCCTGCTCGGCGGAGGTGTTGCCCGCCGCGTCGGTCGCCCGCACCGCGACCCGGTGCTTTCCGTCGCCCACGGACACGGCGCCGGTGTAGGGCCGCCACGGGCCGCCGTCGAGCCGGTGCTCCAGCACCGCGACGCCGGACGTCTCGTCGGTGGCGTTCGCCGACACCAGGGCCCGCTGCGTCCACCAACCCTCGGGGCCGGGCGCGTTGTCCGCCTTCACGGTGAGCCGCGGTGCGGTGCGGTCGATCCTGACGGTCGCGGACTTCTCCGCCGAGACGTTGCCCGCGGCGTCGGAGGCGCGGAACGCCACCACCCGCTCACCGTCGTCGGCGAACGACAGGGGCGCCGCGTACTGCGCCCAGTCGCCCTCGCCCACCCGGTACTCGACGCGCACCGGCCCGTTGCCGTCGTCGGTCGCGGAGGCGGTGACGGCCACCGGACCCGTCCACCACCCGCCCGTGCCCGGCGACGCCGGGTCGGTGACGACCGACAGCACCGGGGCCGTGCGGTCGGTGCTCACCCGGAAGTGGTCGAACTTGGCGGGCTTGGACGCGGTCTGACCGCCGCCGAGGGCGAACAGGCCGATCCGCGCACCGGCCAGGTTCTCGTTGACCACCGGTTCGAGCGACGTCCACTCCTGCCCGTCCGCGCTGTAGGACCCGGTGTAGGTCGCGCCGGACTTGGCCAGCCGCAGGTGCCACACGCCCCCGGTGAGGCCGCCGACGCCGGGCTGCGGCTGCCCCACCACGTCGCCGCTCTCCGTCCGCAGCTCCACGCCGCGCTGGACGGGCGTGCCCGCCTCGTTGGTGGCGATGTGGTCGAGCTTCACGTAGTTCGCGTCGTCCGCGTAGGCGATCAGCCCGGCCTGCTGGTAGCGCTCGTCGAACGCCGACGCGTCGACCTCCGTCTCGATCACCCAGTCGCCCTCGGGCGCGTGCTGGAGGATGAAGTTGGCCGGGTCGTCGGCCGAGCCGCCGTAGATGTCGCCGTCGCTGGTGTCGATGCGCAGGCTGCCGTCGGACACGCCGTAGCGGTTCGGGTCGGGTCGGACCACGGCGTTCCAGCGGCACCCGTCCAGCGCGGAGCCCGCGAAGTCGTCGTCCGGCGCCACCGACGCGGTCTCGTCGGGGGTGAGGGTGAACCAGTCGAACTCGGCGTCCACCACCGGGCGGTCACCGCCGCCGCCCACGAGCGAGAGCAGGCCGACCTTGGGGTTCACCATGCCCGCCAGCGCCTTGGTCTGCGGCATGTCGGTGAACGCCTGACCGTCCGCGCTGTAGGACGCGGTCAGGTTCTGCCCGTCGCTGGTGAACCGGACCCAGACCTCGTCGGGGAACGCCGCGCCCAGCGCCGCGGTGTTCGACTCGCCGACCTCGTTGGGCTGCCCGGCCTCCTCGCGGATGAACTGGAAGATCCGGCTCGCCGCGTCGTCGGTGTCCGACCGGGCCTGCAGCACCATCTTGGCGTAGTTGTCGTCGTCGCCGTAGATCACCAGGCCGGCTTGCTGGTAGGCCCGCCGCACGGGCACGCGCACCTTGGCCGTGGCCTGGAACGGCCCGGACGGCAGGTCCTGGAGCACGACGTTGGGCGTGGTGTTGGTGGTGCCGTAGATGTCGGAGTTGGCGGTCGGGATCACCAGCCGGCCGTCGCGCACCGCGAGGTCCTGGTTCTCCCGCACCACGGTGGTCCACCGGTCCCGGTCGAGCGTCGTGCCGAGGAAGTCGTCGGAACGGCCGGAGAAGCAGGTGACGTCGGGCGCGCGGACGGTGATCGGGATGGTCCTCGTCCCGCTCGCGCCCCGCGCGTCGGTCGCGGTGACCTTGGCGGTGAACCTGCCCGCGGCGGTGTAGGTGTGGCTGACCGACGAGCCCGTGGCGGTGCCGCCGTCGCCGAACACCCACGTGTAGCTGATCGGGGTGTCGCCGTCCGGGTCGGTGGCCGACGCCGTGAAGTCGACCTTCAGGGGCGCGGTGCCCGACGTCGTGGTGGCCGTGGCCTCGACCGCGGGCCGCTGGTTGTGCGTCACGCCGCGACCGGCGAACTCCAGCCAGTTCACGTTGACCAGGTAGCTGGTCGTGGTGCTGCCCTGCGGCCTGCGGGTGACGAAGTACAGCTCGGACCCGGCCGGCACGTCGTCGGCGAGGTCGGCGGTGACGGTGGTCCAGTTCTGCCAGCCGCCCGTGGCGGCGAAGGTCGCCGTGCCCGCGAGCGGGCCGTCCGGCGCGCCGACGCGGACCTCCATCCGGCCGCCCTCGGAACCCGACGCCACGCGGAACCGCACCTGGTCGATGCCTTCCAGGGTGGCCGGGCGCAGCGAGAACCAGTCGCCGTCGGTGATGAACCCGATGTTCTGGCCGCCGCCGGTGTCGGTGGTGCTCTCCTTCTCCACGCCCGCCGCGTCGTCGCCGACGCCGTCCGCGGTGCGGCCGGTCGCGGTGTGGAACTCGGCCTCCTTGTGCTTGGGCTGCAGCACCAGGATCGACTCGCCGGTCAGCGGGGACGCGCCGTCGCCGCCCTGGTCGGTGTACTTCGCGGTGAGGACGCCGAAGATGTCCGCGCCCACGTGGCCCTCGTCGCCGGACATCAGCGCCAGGCCCTCGCAGCCGCGGTACTGCTCGTAGCCGTGGGAGTGCTCGTCGTGGCCCAGGGCGGGCTGCACGACGACGTCCTGGCAGTCGACGGAGCCGTCCTCGGCGTCGGTGACCGTGACGCGGTAGGACACCTGGTCGCCGAAGTCGATGAAGCCGCCGTCGACCGGCGCGGTCAACGTGACCACGGGAGGCGTGTTGCCCACGACGATGCGCACGTTGGCGACCGCGGACCTGCCGCCCTGGTCGGTGACGGTGAGCCGGGCGGTGTAGTCGCCGTTCGCGGTGTAGGTGTGGCCGGGCGCGGCCTCGGTGCTGTCGGTGTCGCCGTCGCCGTCGAAGTCCCACGCGAACGTGAGCGCGTCACCGTCGGGGTCGCGCGACCCGGCCGAGTCGAACCGCACGGTCAGCGGCGCGTGCCCGGAGGTCTTGTCCGCCTTCGCGACCGCGACCGGAGCCCGGTCGCCGCGCACGTAGTCGATGCGGTAGACGCCGCTGTCGGCGTTGTTGCCGCCGAAACCGGAGCCCCACTCGATCACGTACAGCGCGCCGTCCGGGCCGAACTGCATGGCGTGCACGCGGTTGAACGCCATGCCGGGCAGCATCCTGCTGATGTCGAACACACCGGTGCCGTCCTCGGTCAGCTGGAGCGAGAACAGCCTGCCGTCGTTCCAGTCGCCCCACATCGCCTTGCCGTCCCAGTAGGCGGGCCACTTGCGCTCGGAGGCGAGGTCGGCGTCGTACCGGTAGGTGCCGCCCGCCATGGGCGCGCCGCTGCCACCGATCTCCGGGTTGCCCGTGCTGGTCTTGCCCTGCCAGATCTTCGTGCCGATCGCGGCGGGCAACTGCGTGATCCCGGTGTTGTTCGGCGAGTCGTTCACCGGGGCGGCGCAGTCGAACTGCTCGCCGGACGCGCCGGTGGCGAAGTCGTAGTCGACGTACGGGGTGTTGTCACCGACGCAGTACGGCCAGCCGTAGAAGCCCGGCCGGTCCACGACGTTCCACTCGACGCGGCCGTCCGGACCACGCCGGGGGTCGCTCTGGCCGCCGTCGGGGCCGTAGTCGGCGACCTGGAGCTTGTTGGTCAGCGGGTCCAGGCCGATGCGGAACGGGTTGCGGAAGCCCATGGCGTAGATCTCGGGCCGGGTCTTGGCGGTGCCGGCGGGGAACATGTTGCCCGCCGGCACGGTGTAGGTGCCGTCGGCCTGCGGGGTGATGCGCAGGATCTTGCCGTTGAGGTTGTCGCTGTTGGCCGAGGAGCGCTGGGAGTCCCAGGCCGAGCGGCCGGCGCGCTCGTCGAGCGGCGCGTACCCGTCGGAGGCGAACGGGTTGGTGTTGTCGCCCGTGGTGATGTAGAGGTTGCCGTCGTTGTCGAACTCCAGCGCCCCGCCCGCGTGGCAGCACTGCTCGCGCTGCGTCGTGACGGTCAGCAGGACCTTCTCGCTGCCAGGCACGATCACGTCGCCTTGCAGCGTGAACCGGGAGACCCGGTCGACGGCCTCAGCGCCCGCGGGCGAGTAGTACAGGTAGAGGTGGCCGTTGGTGGCGAAGTCGGGGTCCAGGGCGATGCCGAGGAGGCCGAACTCCTGTCCGGTGTAGACGTTCAGGGTGCCCGCGGTGACGACCGCGCCGTCACGCCGGACGACCCGCACCGCGCCGTTGCGGTCGATGTAGAACACGCGGCCGTCGTCGGCGATCGCGAGTTCCATCGGGTTGGCGGTGGTGTCGTCGAGGGTGACCTTCTCGAAGGCGTCGGTCCGGGTGGCCGAGCAGTCGGCCTCCACGACGCCCGCCGCGGTCTGGATGCCCTTGAGCAGGTGGTCCAGGAACGCCGGTTCGGCGTAGGACTCGTCGCCGTGGCCCAGGCCCGTGTACCAGGAGCGCCCGCCGTCGTAGTCCTGGCACCAGGCGATCGGGTGGCTCGACCCCATCGTGCCGCCGCTGTAGCTGGTCTCGTCCAGCTCGGCCAGCACGTGCACCTTCGCCGAGGGGTCGGCGCGGAAGTTGTACCACTCGTCGAAGCGGCGCCACGACTGCGGCAGGCCGGCCGTCGACGGGTGCGCCGGGTCGGTGACCTTGACGGTCGCGTCCTGCGGCGCGGGGTGGCCGGAGAAGTAGGCGCCCACCAGGTCGCCGTACCAGGCCCAGTCGTACTCGGTGTCGGAAGCGGCGTGCACGCCCGCGTACCCGCCGCCCGCCTGGATGTAGCGCTCGAAGGCGGCCTGCTGGGTGGCGTCGAGGACGTCGCCGGTGGTGGAGAGGAAGACCACGACTTCGTACTCGGCGAGGTTGGCGTCGGTGAACGCGGCGGCGTCGACGGTGGCGTCCACGGTGAAGCCGTGCTCGACGCCGAGCCGGCGGACCGCGGCGACGCCCGCGTCGATCGACGGGTGGTGGAAGCCGGCGGTCTTGGCGAAGACGAGGGCCTTGAACGTCTCGTCGCCGTGGCCGGGGTGCGCCTGGGCCGGTGCGGCCAAGGAGAGCAGCGACCCGAGCAACGCCGCCACGACCCCGATGGTCGACCACCGTCTCCTGCCGCGTCTGGACGAGCTCACCATTGAGGCCTCCAACCCGATGCACACGCCGAACGGCTGATCACAGATTCGTCTGTCGGCTAAACAAACTAATGACGCGTTTTCCGGAGGGTCAAGGTCGACGACGTGTCCACAACTCGCCAATCCCCCTACCTGCCCGGAATCCGCGACTAGCGCATTCGGCGGCTTTACTCCGCCGCCTCGCCGCTGGACACTGCGCGCGCCCGCACGTCCGTCGCCCCGCGCGAAATCCCTTGCAGGGACGGGGATTGAGCCGAACGCAGGAGCGCTGCCGCATGACAGGGGGCAAGACGAGAAGAATCCTGAGTGGACGGTCGAGCACGCGCGCCCGCGACGATCACGGGGCGATCGGCGGGCACCACCCGGCCGACCCGGACCAGAACGACCGGCGCCTCCGGCTCCGGCATCAACCCCGAAGCCCTGACCTGCACTGGCCGATGAGTATGACTCATCGGGCGGGCCGGGGCAACCTCGACTGGTGGTCCATGGCCCCGGCGCCGCCGTCGACCAAACCGGCCGAGTCCGGACGAATTTCACGTCGCGCGGCTCTTCGCCTTGACTCGGCGGCAGGTGACCGCTGTCATGTGTGCTGGAGGCCGTCGCGGGGGCGGCCGACCCCAGGCGCAGGACGGACGCGGGCCGTCCGCTCGCCGAAGCCAAGAGTAGGACGCATCCCGACCACCGTGTGAGGTGTATCCGCCATGTGCCGATCGACGACCTCGTCCGCGCGGGAACCCGACGCCCGCGGGTCGGCTCGCCATGACCGCGGTTGAGCCGGTGGAACTGACCGCGTCGGCCGTCGTGGAGGACGTGGACGAGGTGGACCTCGAACCCACGCCCGGCACGCGACGGCTGCTGCTGCTCATGCGCACGGGTGCGATCGACGAGGCCATCGCGCGGGAGCTGGGGGTCAGCCCCCGCACCGTGCACCGCCGGATCACGCGCCTGCAGAACCTGCTGGGCGTGCGCTCGCGCTTCCAGCTGGGCGTGATCGCGTGCGAACGGGGCTGGGTGTGACGTCGGCACGACCGTCCACTCCGGACTGCTCCGGGGCACGACCTCGCGGAACCGGCCGGACACCTGTCCGGGCGATTGTGCCGGTCACCGCCGGCGCGTACGGTCCGGTTCGATGATCGAACCGGTTCGAGATCTAGTCCGCCCGAGCGTCCCGATGCCGTCCGCAAGCCTCGGAGGACACGGCGGCGCTCCGGGCGGGGACGAGGAGCGAGCATGGCTCGGGTGCTGGTCCTGACGGCGGACGCCGCCGAGGAACTCGACTCGATGTACCCGGTCTTCCGGCTGCGCGAGGGTGGGCACGAGGCGGTCGTGGCCGCCCCCACCACGCGCGCGGTCAAACTGGTGGTCCACGACTTCGAGCCCGGTTGGGACGCCTACACCGAGAAGCCCGGCCACCTGCTGCCGGTGGACGTGGCGTTCGGCGACGTCGATCCGGAGGAGTTCGACGGCCTGGTGATCCCGGGCGGGCGCGCGCCGGAGTACATCCGGACGAGCCCCGACGTGGCCCGCGTCGTCCGCCACTTCTTCGACCGCGGCCTGCCCGTCGGCACGATCTGCCACGGCCCGCAGGTGCCCGCCGCCCTGGGCCTCCTGCGCGGCCGCACGACCGCGGCCTTCCCGCCGCTGAGGGCGGACATGGAGCAGGCCGGCGCGACGTTCGTGGACGAGCCCGACGTCGTCGACGGAGCGATGGTGTCCTGCCGCGGCTGGCCGGACCTCCCCCTCTGGTCACGTGCGTTCATGGCCGCGCTGGAGAAGTCGCAAGTTCCCGCCTGACCGCACGGCCCTTGGCCGGTCATCGATCTGCTGTCCAGATCGATGACCGGCCAAGGCGTTTCGTGGTCGGCCGACGTGTCCGGTCGGGCGACCGGACACGGGTCAGGCGCGCAGGCTCCACTGCTGGTTGGCGCCGGTCCCGCAGGACCAGAGGATGAGCTTGGTGCCGTTCGCGGTGCCCGCTCCACTGGCGTCCAGGCACAACCCGGACTGCACGCCGGTGATGGTGCCGTTGGCGTTGACGTTCCACTGCTGGTTGGTCTGCCCGTTGCAGTCCCAGATCACCACGGTGGTGCCGTTGGCGGTGCCCTGGTTGTTGGCGTCAAGGCACTTCGTCCCGGCCACCTGCAACTGCTTGCCCGAGGTGTGGGTGAAGCGCTGGTTGGCGCCGCCGTGGCAGTCCCACAGCTGGGCCTGGGCGCCGTTGGTCGTGGCCGACCCGGGGATGTCGACGCACCGGCCGGACTGGCCGCCGACGATCGTGACGCCCTGCTGACCGCCGCCCTGCCGCCGGGCGAGCGACTTCGACTCGGACGACCGGTTGCCCTGCGCGTCCACGACGTAGAGCCGGTAGTCACCGGACGTGGCCGGCACGTCGATGGTCGTCGCGGTGCCGCCCGCCCTGGTCATCGTCGGGCCGACGGCGAAGCTGGTCGTGCCCTGCGGCGCGAGCCAGACGGTCTTCGCCTGGTCGCCTGCGCTGCGGATCGGGATCGAGGCCGTGTTGGCGCCCACGTACGTGCTGTCCGGCAGGACGTAGTCCGGCAGGGAGAGGAGGCTCGGCGGGATGATGTCCCGGTACGCGTCCTCCAGGCCGGAGCTCACCGCGATGCTGTGCGCCGGCGCGGGCCACACGTAGTCCGACGACACGATGATGTCGTGGATGGTGCTGTTCGGCAGGTTCTTGTTGGAGACCTTGTTGATCGGCCCGTAGGTCTGGGTGATGCTCAGGTCGTGCTTGCGGCCGAAGTCGTCGGAGTTGACCATCCACGTGACGTTCTTGTCCACGCTCAGGACGTTGTCGCGGAAGGTGATGTACGCCGAACCCTCGTCCGGGTGGAGTCCGTACTTGTGCCCGGACGGGACGCCTTGGAGGTAGTTGTTGGTGATCGTGGTGTTCGGCTGGCTGCCCAGCGTGTAGATGGGTGCCGTGTCGTTGAGGCGCTGGACCGTGTCGATGATGTGGTTGTGGCTGATGGTGTTGTTCCGCGCGGTGGTCGTGGGGCGGTTGGGTGCGATGGAGCCCGATGAGCCGTCGAAGTTCCACCAGCCCCAGCCCATCGTGATGCCGTTCCACGGCGCCTTTTCGATCCGGTTGCGCTGCACGGTCAGGGTGTCGACGAAGAACGCCGAGATCGGGCTGTGCCCGTTGAACAGCACCGCGCTGTCGTACAGGTAGTTGTTCTTGATCTCGATGTTCTTCGGGAGTCCTTCGACCTGCGCGGAGTACTTCTCGCGGTTGGACGACGTGTGGTCGCCGATGTAGACGTGCTGCGGGTGGCCCACGTTGATGGCGGACCCACCGACGTCGTTGGTGAAGTTCCCGATCAACTGCGTGTTCTGCACGTCGTTGACCAGGGTGATGGCATCGACACCGGTGTGCTGCACCCGGTTGCGGAGCAACTGGATGCCGTCGGCGTTCTCCAGCTGGATGGCGCCCGGCGCGGTGTCGACGTTGCGGTAGTAGTAGGCGTGGAAGTTGCCCTTGACGTACGCGGTGTTGCCCAGGTTGCCCTGCTGGGCCTGCTTGAACGCCGAACCGGCCACGGTGAACAGGTTCCAGTCGGAGTGCTGCACCGTGATGCCGGAGAAGGTGATGTTGCGGGCGTGGTTTGTCGTCGACGTGCCGGCGACCCGGAGCAGGGTGGCCACGTTGTTCGGCGCGTACACCGTCGCCGTCGCCATGTTGTCGGCGGCGGCCTTGTAGTAGTAGACCGTCTGGGCGGCCCGGTCGAAGTAGAACTCGCCCGGCGAGTCCAGGAACTCGTAGGCGTTCATGAGCTTGTGGCTGCCGCCGACCTGGAAGTTGCCGTTGAACGCCCCCTGGGCGATGGCCCCGCCCGGTTGCTGGAACAGCGCGACCCGGCCGGAGCCGTCACTGCTCGTGGTGACCTGGCGGACGCCCACGATGGCGGTCTGCCAGGTGGTCGCCGTCTCGATCTCGAGGTCGTCGGGGTTGCGGGAGATGGCGGGCAGGTCGGCCATGCCGTACTTGGCGCCGTCGCACTGCGAGCCCGATTCCCACGCCCACGGGGCCTGGCCGGCGTTGACGTTGTAAGTGCCGTAGCAGCCCTGGGACGCGATCGTCTTGGTGGCCATGACGGCGCGCTTGTCGTTGACGTAGAGCGCCCGCAGCTTGTTGCCGCGGTTGAGCGGGGCCTTCCAGATGTTGCCGCCGTGCTGCGTCCACCCGGTCACCTGCACGCCGCCGCTCAGCACCGGCGTCTCGTTCTGGTACGCGGAGTACACGACCCGGAACCCGTTCGTGCCCGAGTCGGCGGGGGTGAAGTCGATGGTGCTGCTCACCTGGTAGTTGCCGCCGCGGAGGTACACGAGGATGTCGCCGGTCATGCTCGCGTTGACCGTGCGGACGACGTCCCGCGCGCGCTGCACGGTCTTGAACGGCGCCGTGATCGTCCCAGGATTGGCGTCATTGCCGTCAGGGGCGACGTAGTACGTCGCCTGGGTGGCGGCCGAGGCCTGGAACTGGTCCGCGAAGGTCGGCAACAGCGCGGCGGACACGAACACCGCGATCGCTACCAACGTTCTCGCGGCGGTCTTGGCTGGTTTCACCTTCTTTGCCCTTTCGCTCGGTCCGATCGGAGTGTTCGCCGCGCACGCCGGCCTCCACCGCGCTGGGGGCAGCTGGGTGGGTTCCCGTCAGGCGATCCGGACGGGGCGGGTGCCGTGCACGATGGGTACTACTGATCCCGGCCTCATCGGCCCGTGCCCGGGACGAGCGACATGACCTGAGCGCAGCGTCGATTGCGGTGGCACAGGCAGGATCCGGACGCGTGGCCTGGTAGTCCATGAGAGCAGCAGCGCCACCCCACGTCAAGCAATAAGTATGCTTATCTGCCGCCCGATCGATGGCTGCCCACGGCAACGACAGGCCGGCAAGACATCCCATCGATTCGCAGGGACCTCGCCACCCCGAGCTTCGCGACCGGTGCCGACTCAAGGCCTTGACCAGCCCGACAACCCCGCCACTTGGCCCATTCGGCCGTACGGGTCTGGACAGGCGCCCACCACGCGATCTATAAATCCATCCCATGTCGGTCCGCCGCTCGCACGAGGGCGGACATGCCGCCGACACGCCACGAGGGGTGGTTGCCCGACCGTCCGCCCGACGGCCGGGCACCACCCGTGCCCCTCACCGGACGAAGGAGCGTGCGTGATGGACGGCCCAGTGGACCGGAGGGGCTTCCTCGCCCTCGCCGCGTTGGCGACCGGAGCCGCGGTCGTCCCCGGCGGACTGTCGGGAGGGCGGGCGAACGCCGCCGTGCCGCCGCACGTCACCCTGCCGGAGCGCGGCATCCACGACACCGGTCACGCGACGTCCTGGACCGACGGCTTCGTGACCGGGAACGGCGAGTACGGCGCACTGCTGCACGGCGCGCCGGCCCTGGAGAAGGTGATCTTCAACTACCACCGGCTGGTCCTGCCGAACGGCACCCGCTCCCTCACCCCGCCGGTGACCGCCGGACGGCTGGAAGCCGCGCGGGACAAGGCCCTCGCGGGCGACTACGCCGGCGCGAACCGGGACTTCGCGGCCGGGTGGTCGTTGCGGTGGACGCAGACCTACCACCCCGCCTACGAGCTCCGGATCTCCACTCCCGGCACGACGACGGTCAACGACTACGCCCGCGTGACCGACTTCCGCACCGGTGAGGTCACCTCCACGTGGACCGACGGCTACGGCGCCTGGACCCGCCGCGCGTTCGCCTCCCGGGCCGACCGGGTGATCGTCCACGAGCTGCGGCCGGCGACCGGGCGGACCGTGGACGCCACGCTCACCGTCCACACCGCACTCGAAGGGCTGCCCGCCGGCCTGCGCTACACCACCCTGGCCACCGTCAGCGGCGGCTCGGGCTACCTGAACCTGCGCGGCGCCTACCCGACCGGGCAGGGCGCGTTCGGCTACGAGGGCGTCACCCGGGTCGTCCCGACCGGCGGCACGGTCAGCGCGAACGGGTCGGCCATCGTGGTGACCGGCGCGACCCGACTGCTGCTGCTCACCGCACTGGACCGGTACGAGACCTCGACCGCCTGGGACTCCCGGCCGCTGCACGCCCGGCTGGCGGCGCTCGGGGCCGACTACTCCGCGCTGAGCTCCCGGCACACCGCGATCCACACCGCGGTGTACGACCGCTCGCGGCTGGACCTGAACGTGTCCGACGCCGACCGGCGGCTGTCCGCCAGCGAGCTGATCGCCCGCCAGAACGGCGACCGGGACGTCATCGACCTCGCGTTGCTCGAACGCCTCTACGACTCGGGCCGGTACTTCTTCCTCAGCTCCAGCGGCATCCTGCCACCGCGGCTGACCGGCATCTGGACCGGCACGTGGTCCGGCGCGTGGGCCGACGACTTCACCACCGACGCGAACGTCAACCTCCAGGTCGCCGGCGGCAACATCCTCGACACGACCGAGGCCATGCGGGGGTACTTCTCCCTCGTCCTCGGCCAGCTCGCGCACTGGCGCACCAACGCGCGCAACCTCTACGGCGCCCGCGGCTTCCTCGCACCGTCCCGCACCGACGGCGAGTACGGGCACATGCTGCACTTCGACCCGGGCTTCCCCGGCCAGACCTGGACCGGCGGCGCCGACTGGCTGCTGTACCCGTTGATCGAGTACTACGAGGTCACCGGCGACCACGCGTTCCTGCGCGACGAGCTCGGCCCCGCGCTGATGGAGCTCGCGCTGTTCTACGAGGACTTCCTGACCCGCACGGACGCCAACGGCAAGGTCGTGTTCGTGCCGTCGTTCTCGATGGAGAACAGCCCCGGCAACACCGGCGTCCTGCTGGCGGTCAACGCGACCGGTGACGTCATGGCCGGCAGGCACGCCCTCCAGGCCGCCATCTCGGCCGCCGACGCGCTCGGTGTCGAACAAGGCGCGGGCCAGGGCGTCGCACGCTGGAAGGCGCTGTTGGCCAGGATCCCCGCCTACCGGATCAACGGCGACGGCGCGCTCGCCGAGTGGTCGTGGCCGACCCTGACCGACCGCTACGACCACCGGCACGTCCACCACCTCTACGGCGCGTGGCCGCTGCACGAGATCAACCCCGAGGAGAAGCCCGAGCTGGTCCGCCCGGCGGTGCGCGCGTTGGAACTGCGCGGCGACCAGAACATCTCCGCGCACGGCAGCCTGCACCGGGCCCTGGCCGGCGCGCGGCTCAAGGACGGCGGCAAGGTCTACGACAACCTGCGCAAGATCATCGGCAACAACATGGTCTTCAAGTCCCTGATGACCTCGCACAACCCCGACCTGGACATCTACAACGCCGACGCCGCCAACGCGATCCCCGCCGTGCTGGCCGAAGCGCTGATCTACTCCCGTCCCGGCGTGCTCGAAATCCTCCCGGCGCTGCCCGCGCAACTGGCCAAGGGCTCGATCACCGGCGTGCGGGCCCGCGGCCGGATCCACGTCCACACCTTCGGCTGGGACCTCGCCGCCCGCACGGCCACGCTCTCGCTCACCTCCGCCGTCGACCAGCAGGTGACCCTGATCAGCCGGCCCGGGATGGCGTCGGTGACGACGTCGGCGCCCGTGACCGCCTCGCCACTGGGCAACCACGCCCGCCAGGTCACGCTGACCGCCGGGCAACGCACGGACGTCACCGTGTCCCTGCCCGCCACCTCCCTGCCGACCGGCTGGCACCGGCTGGTCAACCGGGCGAGCGGCAAGGCCCTGGACGTCACCGGCGCGAGCACCGCCGACGGCGCCAAGGTCATCCAGTGGACCCAGACCGGCAGCACCAACCAGCAGTGGCAGTTCCTCCCGAACCCGGACGGCTCGTTCCGGCTCGTCGCCCGGCACAGCGGCCGCCTGCTCACCGGGTCGGGACAAGGGGCTCAGCTCGACCAGTGGCCGGACACGGGCGGCGACAACCAGTGGTGGCGGCTCGTCGACGCGGGAGGCGGCCACCACCGCATCGTCAACGTCCGCACCGGGCTGTGCGTGGACGTCGAGGGCGGCTCGACGGCGGACGGAGCCCGAGTCGTCCAGTGGCCCGCCAACGGCGGCGCCAACCAGGAGTGGAGGATCGTCACCTGACGACCGGGGCTCACCCGTCGGTGACCGGCGTTCTCGTGCCGTGCCCGTCCGCTCCGGCGCGCACGGCTCGCGGCGAGGCCCCGAGCTCGCGGCGGCACGCCTTGTTGAACGCCTGGAGGTCGTCGAACCCCACCGCCGCCGCGACTGCCGGGATGGGCAACGTCGACTCGCGCAGGAGGTGGCGGGCCCGCGCCAGCCTGCGCCGTCGGATGTAGGCCACCACGGTGTGCCCCATCTCGGCGTGGAACAGCCTGGTCAGGTGGTTGTGCGAGACGCCCGCGGCGGCGGCGACGGCGGGCACGGTGAGCGGTCCCGCCAGGTTCGCCTCGACGTGCGAGACCGCCGCGGCCACCGCGCCGTGCGGTTTCCCGGACACCGCCAGGTCGGCCACCCGCCACAACACCGTCCAGACTTCCGCCTGCGCCATGGCCGCGGACCTCGGCGCGACCGCGATGGCGTGCCGCAGCAGCCCGGCGAGCAGCGGTGTGTCCACCCCGGCGTGCTGCATGACCGGCACGGTCAGCGCCGGGCCCTTCCCGGGCAGGCGCAGGTGCGCGTAGAGGTGCTCGGACCGACCTCGGTAGCGGTACGACACCCGCACGCCGGGCGGGACCAGGCTCACGTGCCCCGGTCGGATGGGGTGCGTCGTGCCGCCGACGGTCAGCTCGGCGGTGTAGCCGTAGAGGTGCAGCTGCCACAGCTCGGGCAGCAGGAACTCGTCGCGACGGCTCGCCACACCGTGCACGGCCACGCCCAGGTTGGCCACGACCGGCGGCGCGTCCAGCCGGACCGTCACGTGATCCATGGTGAAAAATTACCACTAATGGTGAGCACGACCCATTACCCGCCACTGTCGGGCACCTACTGTCTGATGCATGGAAACCACCAGCCACCTGCTGTCCTCGGTGCTGATGGCGCGCTTCGCGGCACAGGGGTTCCTCCGACTCGACGCGGTCGTGCCCGACGACCTCAACGCCGCGGCGGTCGAGGCCCTGGAGCGCGGCATCCCGGGCGTGCCCTACGGGATCCCGCTAAACGTGGCGTTCCCGGACGGCTCGTTCACCCGTCGGCTCGTCGACCTGCCGCCCGTCGCCGGGGCGTTGCGCAGCCTGGTCGGCCCCGATCCCGCGGTCGACCACCTCGCCGTGCACGTGCGCGAGCCGAACGAGGGCAGCGCCCAGCCCCTGCACGGCGACGCGATCATCGACACCCGGCGCGACGCGTTCGACGTGCAGCTCATGTACTACCCGCACGACGTCACACCGGAGATGGGCGGCACGCTCCTGGTGCCGGGCAGCCACCTGCGCCTCACCAACGAGTCCGACACCGGGCGCTACCAGAACCTGCTCGGCCAGGTCCGCCTGACCTGCCCGGCGGGCACGGTGCTGCTGCTGCACCACGGCATCTGGCACGGCGGCCGGCGCAACGACTCCGCGCGGCGCCGGTACATGTTCAAGATCAGGTTCAACCCGACCGCGCCCCAGGTCCGGCTCTGGGACACCCGCGACCTCGACGACCCCGCCGTCGTGGCCGAGCTGTCGACCACCTTCCCCTGGTACGAGCACGCGACCGGGCGGCTGGAGATCTACAACCGGATCGCGCTGTGGCGGACCCTGACCGGCGACGACACCTTCGACATCGAGCACTGGGCCACCAGGGTGCACAACCGTCCGGGGAGGACCGCGTGAAGCAACGAGTGCTGGTGCTGTACCTGGCCACGTCGTCGCTCGACGACCGGGTCGTCGGCTGGGCGTCCTACGACGGCACCGGCCGCACCAACCCCACCACCGGGGACGGCGAGCAACCGCCGTACGCGACCGGGACCGACGCCCTGCGCGACGGCTGGCGGCTCTTCCAGGCCTCCCAACTCATCCCGCCGTACCCCGGCCACGAGTACGACACGTCGTTCCTCAAGCACGAGTTCTTCTTCGAGAAGGTGGAGTGACTCCTGTCAGCGGGCGGCGAACTGCACGTTCGTGGCCTGGACGACGTCCGGCTCGATCGGCAGGGGATCCACCACCAGGCGCTCGCCGTGGAGGTCGGTGACCGCGACGGCCCCGCCGCAGCCCGCGCCGTTCTCGGAGAGGAAGTAGTTGTAGTCGGTGCGGTGCAGCTGCCGCCACTGCCCGCCCGCCTGGACCTCCAACCGCGCCACCGGGTTCCGGTGGTCGATGACCTGGATGCCGCACCAGTACCGGCTCGACCCGGTCTTGTAGCGCAGGGAGATCGTCTTCGACAGCTCGGGGCTCACCAGGGTCCAGGTGATCGGGATCTCGCCCAGGTCGGGCGCCGCCAGCCGGGCGAACGCCTCCGCGCTCAGGTCCAGTTGCCCCACCCGGCACGGCTGCGGGCACAGGTTGGTGATCCGCACCGTCAGGCTCGCGCCGTTGGCCGCGCGGACCAGGACGTGGGCGCCGCAGGCCTTGGCGTCCTCGTAGTCGGCCCAGTTCATCGCGGCGGTCAGCGGGTCAGGGCCGGGGTCGTAGGAGCAGGCGCCACCGCCGTCGGAGTCGTAGAACGTCGCCACGCCCTGGTTGACGACCCCCGGCTTGATCCTCCCGGCGAGCGGCGCGTCACCCGCGACGGGCGCCGGTGTCGTGGCGGCCGCCGAGGGCGACGGCGCGGTGTCGGCCTCGCCGATCGCCGCGCTCGGCGACGTGGTCACCGGCGTGCTCGCACTCGGCGCGGTCGAGGAGGTGCCTGCAGTCACCGGGTCGCCTGCGACGGCCCGGTCCTGGAGCACGACGACGACCACACCGACAGCCGCCAGCACCACGGCCACCACCGAGGCCACCAACCACCGTCTTGGCACCGCACCTCCACACACGACGAACAAGGGCCGACGTCGAGCACGGCGGCCGTGATGGTGCCAAACGCAGACCCGCCGGGCAAGTGATCGTCGCCCACCCGGCCCGGACCTGGTCGCACCAAAGCGGTTCCCCGTCCGGTGGAGGCGATGTCCGGACGGGGAACCGCTTTTCAGGGCTGGTCACGGTGTCAGGAACAAGCGGTGCCGTTCAGGGCGGGTGAGCTGAACGGCGGTGTCGTTCCGCTGTAGCTCGCGTTGTAACCGATGGTCGTCGTTCCACCGGTCGGGAGCGACCCGTTCCAGGACGCGTTGGCGACCCGGACGACGTCGCCCGTGTCGGTCCACGTCCCGTTCCAGCCCTGCGTGACGGACACACCGGGCGCCGAGAACGTGAGGGTCCAGCCGTTGACCAACTGGCCCCGGTTCCCGATCACGATCTCACCGGTGTAGCCGCCCGACCACTGGCTGACCACGCGGTGGGTCACCGTGCAGCCGCCGCCGGGGTTGTTGCCCGTGGTGGTGGTGGTCGTGGTGGTGGTGGTCGTGGTGGTGGTGGTCGTGGTGGTGGTGGTGGTCGACGTCGGGCCGGCCGCGATCGCCAGGTCGTACGCCCGCTGGGGCACGAACTGACCGGCCGGCGCGATGCAGCCGTCCGCCTCACCCGGCAGCTTGACCCACAGGAACGCGGCGATCCTGGAATCGCCCGTGTTCGTCGTGCTGGGCGTGCCGATCGCACGTCCGGCGGGGTCGCACCACTCGGTGCCCAGCGGGCCCTTGCCGTTGCGACTGGTGTCGATCACGGCGGTGAGCCTGCCGTCGCCGACGGCGTTGAGGATGTTCTTGGTGTAGCTGACCTCGTCGGGCGTGCTGCGGTAGTTCGACACGTTCGACGCGATGCCGTCCGCGCTGTTGGAGATGTCCGCGGCGCGCAGCCTGTTCGCCGCCTCCGACGGGCTCAGCCAGGCCGAGTTGCCGATGTCGTAGTACACCTTGGCCTGCCCGGAACCCGACTTGAGCTTCTTGCCCGCGTAGGCCATCGACGCCCTGGTCTGGGCCTGCTGGTCGGCGTTCTGGCAGTTGCTCATGATCGGGAGCACGTCGGGTTCAAGCACGATCGCCGCCGGCCGACCGGCCAGTCCCGCCGCGACCTCGTCCACCCACGCCCGGTAGGCCTGGTGCGAGGGCGCGCCGCCACCGCTCGCCCCGCCGCAGTCGCGGTTGGGAATGTTGTAGACCACCAGGATCGGGATCTTCCCGGCCGAGGCGGCCGCGCCGACGAAGGAGCTGACCTCCGAGCGCACCGTCGAGGTGTTGGTGGTGGTGTACCACCGCGCCTGCGGCACGGAGGCGATCCGGTCGCGGATCACCGCGGCCCGGGAGTCGCCGGGGTTGGCGGCGACCCACTTCGCGCTGGAGCTCGACGGGTCGACGTAGAACGCCGACTCGGCCGCCTGCGCGGTCGCGCCGCCGCCGACCACCAAGGCCACCGCACCGGCCACGAGTGCGCTCGAGAGGAAGCACGCGGCCGCGGTTCGTTTGCTGGACGTCATGGTGTCCCCTGGCTCAGAACGCGGGGTAGGCGTTTTGGACCAGCGAGGTGAACCCCGCCGGGAACCACGCGCCCGCGTGCGGCGCGCCGGCCATGGCGCCGGTCAGGTTGCCGCCGTTGGCCTGGTCGTCACCGCGGAAGGCGGGGTCGCACATCGGGTCGTGCTGCTTGCCCTCTTCGTTCGGGCCGTCGGTCTTGGTCGCGATGCCGTCGGACTCGCCCGGGGGCTTGATCCACACGTAGGCGTCGAAGCCCGCGCGCGGCGCGGCCGTGGGCCGTGCGCCGATGCCCGCGCCGGCCTGGTTGCACCAGTTGCCCCGGTGGAGCTTGCGGTCGATGCGGCCGGAGTTCACGTACGCGTCCACCGTCGACCCGCTCGCGCCGCTGGGCCGGTTCGGGCCGCCCCAGCCGTTGCGGGAGGTGTCGACCAGCATGCCGATGCCGCTGGGGAAGCCGGCGGCGATGAACCGGTTGCGCATCTCGGTGCCGAAGTCGGCCTCGTCGAAGTACGGGTTCCACTGGTAGAACGTCGCGGACCGCAGCTGCTGGCTGCCGACGGTGAGGTTCGGGTCGGGCAGGTTGACCTCGTCGGTCGGCGAGGTGTTGGCCATGTTCGACACGAAGCCGTCGACGCTGTTGACGCCCTTGGTGGTGCCCTTGATGGCGTTGGCGATCAACGTCACGGCGGGGCCCATGTTCGAGTCCCAGCCCAGCCAGCCGGCGTGCGCGATGTCCACGTAGTTGTAGACGTTCGAGATCGCGCTGAGCTTGTTCAGGGCGTACTGGATGCCCTGGACGTAGGCGCCGCTGGAGCTGGCCTCCGCGCACTTGGGCTTGCTCAGGTTCGTCACCAGGTTGGGCAGCGAGTCGGGCTCGACGATCGCGACGATCCGCAGGTCCCGGTACTTCGAGTCGGCCAGGATGGCGGCGATGGGATCGATGTACTCGGCCTTGTAGCGCGCCAGGCCGTTCTCGCCGACCTTCAGCTCGCCGTTGGACGCCAGTGCGGCGCAGTCGCGGTTGGGCAGGTCGTAGACGACGACCTGGATCACCACCGGCGTGCCGCCGGCGGACTGCCGCAGCGCCTCGTCGAGGTGGCCCCGCAGGCCGCGCCCGGCGGTGATGGCGCCGATGCGGTCCATCCAGACGGCGGTGGAGTTCTCGGCGACCTTGCGCATGGACGTGCCCAGGGCGCCGCCGGTCGCGTCGGCCAGGGTGTTCACGTTCGCCACGTAGTCGGGGTTCAGGTAGCCCTTGGCGCCCGCGTACGGGTTGGCCACGTGGGTGCCGGGGGTGTCCGGCGTCGTCGTCGTGGTGGTCGTGGTCGTCGTCGTGGTCGTCGAGGTCGTGGTCGAGGTCGACGTGGAGGTCGAGGTCGAGGTCGACGTCGAGGTGATCGGGCCCCCGCCGCACGTGGTGCCGTTGAGCGTGAACGACGTGGGCAGGACGTTCGTGCCCGAGTACGAGGCGTTGAACCCGATGGTCGCGCTGCCACCCGTGGGCAGCGACGCCGCCCACGAGGGGTTCTTCGCGCTCACGTGCTGACCGGACTGGGCGTAGGTCGCGCTCCAGCCGTTGGTGATCTGCTGGTTGCCCGGGAAGTCCCATTCCAGGGTCCACCCGCTGGAGATCGGGTCGCCGAGGTTCTTGAGCGTGACGTTGGCCGTGAAGCCGGTGTCCCACTGGTTGACGCGGTAGTCGACCGAACATCCGGGTGCGGCGCTGGCCGACGTGCTCGCCAGCGTCAGCAACCCCGCGCACAGGGTCAGGGCGGCGGCAGCGGCACCGCCGCGTGCCAGTTTCGTTGCACTCATTCAGGGTCCTCGCAGCGTCGATGCTGTGGTGTGAGTTGGAGGTGGAGCTTTTCCGGGAGCGCTCCCAGTCATGGGGTGGCGAATCGGTCGTCGAGGGGTGGACACGGCAAGGCGGCGCGGCGGGCCGCACCTCCCGCGCGAAGAAGGATTCACTTCGGGTCGAATGTAACCACGCCGAACACGGCAGTCAATTGCCCGGAATGCTAAAAGTGTTAGCGCTAACTTTAGCTTTATGGCTTACGAAAGCCTTTCGCGCCACAAGTCGATCAGGCCCGTCAAGTGCCGCTTTGCGGATTTCTTGCGCGAGATTCACCCCACCTGAACCACCGCTACGATTGGCTTAGACCTAACCTTGTTAGCGCGCACAAGATGGCCGCACGGCCCTGCGCGCCGAACCGCCACCGGTTCACGGTGAAAAGCCCCGGTAGTCGAACCAGTCGAACGCCGCGACCCCGCGCGTGACGTACATGCCGACGACCCGCCCGGCGAGGCCGGTGCTGACTTCGGGCGACAGGTACCGGCCGTCCAACTCCGCCAGCGGGCCCGGATCGGCGCCGACGTGGAACGCGATGGTGTCCGGTCCGGCGGGCTCGACGCCGGCGGGTTCGTCGGTCGGCCGGACGAACGACGGCGGCACCAGGTCGGTCGTGCGGGTGACGACGGTGAGCGTGATCGGCCCCGGAGGTCTGGTGCGGCTGGCCACGACCTGGCGCACCGGCCCGATCCTGGCGATCACGTCCACCCGGCCGGGCACCACCTCGAAGTCGTAGCGGTGCGCCTCGTCGCGCCGGATGCTCAGGCCCGCGCGGGCCGTGCCGGGATCGAGGTGGACCGACACCCGCGAGTCGAGGTGCCGCAGCCGGGTGCCGACGAACGTGCAGCCCGGTCGGTCGAGGGTCTCGCCGGTCGCGTGCAGCGTCAGCCAGCCGGGGCGTTCGGTCAACGACCAGGAGCCGTCCGGGAGCCCGCGCGGCGAGATCCAGGACGGCGCCAGCGCGAACCCGTCGAAGTCGTCGCGCGCGGGCTGCGCCGGCGCCGGGTCCGACGCCCGCGGCGCGGGCCTGGTCCCGTCCGCCCCGACCACGACCGGCCACTCGTTGCGCCAGCGCACGGGCGTCAGGAACACCTCCTGCCCGAGCACGTGGAAGCCGGACGGGTGCTCGCGGGTCCCGGGCCGCACCAGCCACCAGGTCCCCTCCGGGGTCGTGACGAGGTCCGCGCGGCCACTGCCCCCGGCCGGGCCGAGCGTGTCCACGAAGGTGCTCGGCGCGCGTTCGAACGGCCCTCGGGGCGTGCGCGCGCGGGCGACCACCAGCGACCGGTCGCACTCGAACAGCAGGTACCACCAGTCGCCGACGTGGTACAGGTGGGGCGACTTCGGGGTGTCGTCGCAGCTCCAGGCCCGCCACGGTCCTTCCAGCACGGTTCCCCGGTGGGGGTCGATGCGGGCCGTGCGCCCGTCGGTCGTGGCGCACCAGCAGTCGCCGTTCTCGTCCCAGGCCAGGTCGGGGACGACACCGGGGAGGTCGATCCACACCGGGTCCGACCACCGCCCGGCGAGGCGGTCGGTCGTGACGACGAACGTGCCGCCCGCCGACAGGTCCGTCGCGGTCACCCAGAACCTCCCGCCGCGGTGGCGGATGGTGGGCTGGTGGATCCCGCGCGACGCGGGCGTGTCGGCGGGCAGCCGCAGCTGGTCCGGGCGGTCGAGGACGTTGCCGACCTGCCGCCAGTGCACCAGGTCGCGGCTGTGGAAGATCGGCACGCCCGGGAAGTACTCGAAGCTGGAGCACACCAGGTAGTAGTCCTCGCCGACCCGGCACACGCTCGGGTCGGGGTGGGATCCACCGATCACGGGGTTGCGGGCGGTGCGCACGGTGCTCCTTCCCTGGGTCGCGGGTGGACGTCGGACCGATCGGCGCGGGTGGGCCCGGTCCTCTCGCCGTGCTGTGCGCGAGAGGACCGGGTCCCGGAAGCAGCGCCCGCGGGCATTCGTGAGGCGACGGCGCCGGAGGGCGGGCGCGCCGCTCAGGCCGCCGTCAGACGCGGCTCCACCTCTGGTTGGCCTGGCCGTTGCAGGTCCACAGGATCAGCCTGGTCCCGTTGGCGGTGGCGGCCTGGTCGGCGTCCAGGCAGAGGCCGGCGTGGGTGTTGCGGATGGACCCGTCCGCGCCGAGGGTCCACTTCTGGTTCGCCTGGCCGTTGCACGACCACGTGATCACGCGGGTGCCGTTGGCGGTGCCCTGGTTGTAGGCGTCGAGGCACTTGTCCCCGAACACCCGGATCTCGCCACCGGTCCAGGTGGTCCACAGCTGGTTCGCGGCGGTGTGGCAGTCCCAGAGCAGCACGGTCGTGCCGGCGGCGGTGGAGGCGTTCTCGGTGTCGACGCACCGGTTGGAGCCGGCGCCGCGCAACCGGGAGGTGGTGGCGGCGATCGGGCTGCCGCCCGAGACGCGGAACGCGGCCACGCCGTGCGCGGGCACGCTCGCCGAGATCGCGCCGGAGGTGGTGGAGGCGCCGCCGGTCCACAGGTCGGTGAGGGAGAACGACCCGCCGGACAGGCCGAGCTGGGCGGCGGTGGTGGACACCGTGGCGGTGCTGCCGCCCCGGTTGAACAGGCCCACGGCGACCGAGCCGTCCGACAACGCCTTGGCGAAGACCTCGGTGTTGCCGTCGTCGCGCACGCGTCGACCGCCCGCACCGAGCCGGTCCTGGTTCACCGCGAGCAGCCGCGGGTTGCGCAGGATCGCGCTGACGTCGGCCGACATGGTGCGGATGTCGTTGCCCGCCATCAGCGGCGCGGCCATCAGCGCCCACAGGGCGAAGTGCGACCGCGACTCGGTCAGGCTCAGGCCGGGCCGCCCGACGACGAGCATGTCCGGGTCGTTCCAGTTGCCCGGACCGGTCTGCGCGGCCAGCGGCGCGGTGACGTCCAGGACGTTGCCCACGCCCATCGGGTAGCTGTTGGTGTTGCCGTTCTGCCAGATGTCGAGCAGGTCCTCGGTGGTGCGCCACAGGTCGGCGACCTCGCCCCAGTCGTACTTGTCGCCGGTCGGCGCGTGGAAGCTGTTGGAGTTGATGCTGTAGACGATCGGGCGGCCGGTGGCCCGCAGGGCGTCGCGCATGATCGTGAACCGCGCGACCTGCTCGTCACGCGTGCCGCTGCCCGAGCACCAGTCGTACTTCAGGTAGTCCACGCCCCAGGACGCGAACGACCGGGCGTCCTGGACCTCGTGCCCCTTGCTGCCGGTGGAACCCGGGTGCGTGCCCACGCCCTGGGCGCAGGTCTTCTCGTTGGGCGCCTGGTAGATGCCGAACTTCAGGCCCTTCGAGTGGATGTAGTCGCCGAGCGCCTTCATGCCGGAAGGGAACTTCGTCGGGTGGGCGCGCAGGTTGCCCTGGGCGTCGCGCTGCGGGTCGAACCAGCAGTCGTCCACCACCACGTACTGGTACCCCGCGTCACGCATCCCCGACGACACCATCGCGTCGGCGGCCTGCCGGACCTGCGCCTCCGTGATGCCGCAACCGAAGCTGTTCCAGCTGTTCCAGCCCATCGGCGGGGTGAGCGCGGGACTGCCCGGCGCGGCCTGGGCGACGGGCGCGCCGGGAGCCGCGGTGACCACGCCCAGCGCGGCGATGGCCGCCAGGGCGAGGTGGAGGAGTCGTCCGCGTGTACGGGTGGGCATCGTCGCCTCTTCGGTGTCGACCGGACGCCGTCGGCGTCGGTCACGGATGTCGGCAGGGGTGGTCGGTCGGGCGCGCGACAGGTCCGCGGGTGCTCACCGGACGGGATCGCGCCCGTCACCTCGCGGCCTGGTGTCGCGCCAATGAAACTATGACCAACCAAGACGGGTCAAAGCTAAATTGTGAGCGCTAACTTTGAGCACCGCGACGAGGAAAGAGGCAGACCAGGCCTTATCGTCCGGTCACACCTCGACGAGGCCCGGGAAGTTGCCCCGTTCGGACCACCGGCCGGCGTCCGCCACCCGACGTGCCCCACGGGAGGCCGCCGCGCGATCGGCGATCGGCGTGGCGGCGAGCTAGAACACCAGCGTCGACTTTAGCCGGGCGAACGAGGTTCACCCGACGCGGACACGGAAGACGAGTGTTCCTCCACTGTGGACGAGCGAGGACGTCGGCGGATCGGACCGCACTTCCCGGCACGCACCACCCGGGCGAAACAGTTGCGTCACGTCTTGACCGAGCGTGAGCCGTCGTTCACAGTCTGAAGAGCACACCGACGCTCGTGGCCGTGGTTGCCGCCCCCGAACGCGCTTGTTCCCACGGGGCGGCCGACCAGGCTGGATGTTAACGCTAACGCCAGTGCGTCCTGGTCGCGGCCCGGCCCCGTGCGGCCCCCGATGGCGTCCCTGCCACCGCCGGCACCCGAGCCCGCGGTGTCCGACCCGAAGGACATGTGATGGAACATTCGACACGAGCGGTCATTCGGCCGGCGCTCGCGCGTCGACCGAGAACAACGGCGTTGCTGCTCGTCGTGGGACTGATCGCCACCGTGCTGGCGGTGGCGTTCCACGGTTCGGCCAAGGCCGCGGGCACGACCCTGGCCACCGCGGCGGCGGAGAAGGGCCGGTACTTCGGCACCGCGGTCGCCGCGGGCAGGCTCGGCGACTCGACCTACGCCGGGCTCCTCCAGCGGGAGTTCGACATGGTCACCGCCGAGAACGAGATGAAGATCGACGCGACCGAGCCGAACCAGAACCAGTTCACCTACGGCAACGCCGACCGGATCGTCAACCTCGCCCGCTCCCAGGGCAAGCGGGTCCGCGGCCACACCCTGGCCTGGCACTCGCAGCAGCCGGGCTGGATGCAGAACATGTCCGGCAGCGCCCTGCGGTCCGCGATGCTCAACCACGTGACCAAGGTCGCCACCTACTACCGCGGCAAGATCTACGCCTGGGACGTGGTGAACGAGGCGTTCCAGGACGGCAGCTCCGGCGCGCGCCGCGACTCCAACCTCCAGCGCACCGGCAACGACTGGATCGAGGCGGCGTTCCGCGCCGCCCGCGCGGCCGACCCCGGCGCCAAGCTCTGCTACAACGACTACAACACCGACGACTGGACCCACGCCAAGACCCAGGCCGTCTACCGGCTCGTCCAGGACTTCAAGCAACGCGGCGTCCCGATCGACTGCGTCGGCCTCCAGTCCCACTTCAACGCCCAGTCCCCCGTGCCGGGCAACTACCAGACCACGCTGCAGAGCTTCGCCAACCTCGGCGTCGACGTCCAGATCACCGAACTCGACATCGAGGGCTCCGGCTCGGCGCAGGCGGCGAACTACGAGCGCGTCGTGAAGGCCTGCCTCGCCGTCGCCCGCTGCACCGGCATCACGGTCTGGGGCATCCGCGACACCGACTCCTGGCGCGCCTACGGCACCCCGCTGCTGTTCGACGGCTCCGGCAACAAGAAGCCCGCCTACACCGCCGTCCTCAACGCCCTCAACGCGGGCTCCAACCCCCAGCCCGGGGTCATCGACCCGAACGCGTGGTACGTGCTGGTGAACCGCAACAGCGGCAAGGCGTTGGACGTGTACGGCCTGGCGACCAACGACGGTGGTCGCATCGCGCAGTGGTCGCGCAACGACGGCGCGAACCAGCAGTGGCAGTTCCTGGACTCCGGCGGCGGCTACTACCGCATCAAGTCGCGCCACTCCGGCAAGGTCCTCGACGTGCCCAACTCCTCCACCGCCGACGGCGCCGCGATCCAGCAGTGGACCGACCACGGCGGCACCAACCAGCAGTTCGGCGCGGTCGAGTCGGGCGGCTACCACAAGTTCGTCAACCGCAACAGCAACAAGGCCGTCGAGGTGCAGGGCTCTTCCACGGCCGACGGCGCGAACGTCGTCCAGTACAGCGACACGGGCGGCGCGAACCAGCAGTGGCAGCTCGTCCGCGTCGGGTGATCCCGCGGCACTGACCGCCCCGCCCCGGTGGTGGGAGGTGGGGGGGGGGGGGGGGGGGGGGGGGGGGGGGGGGAGGGAGGGGGGGGGGGGGGGGGGGGGGGGGGGGGGGGGGGGGGGTGCGCGTA
>NZ_JBVJVK010000039.1:46979-49234 GCF_055603705.1 Actinosynnema sp. NPDC037264
CCCCTCCCCCCTCCTCCCCCCCCCCCCTCTCCCGTCGGGGCGCTATCCCCTCCCCCCCCCCCCCCCCCCCCCCCCCCCCCCCCCCACCGGGCGGTCAGCCGACGTTGGCGTAGTAGGAGTGCACGTCCAGCTGCCCGTTGCCGCTGAAGACCTCCGCGCCGTGCTGCACGCTGGTGAGGTACTTCTGGTTGCTCAACCACCCGCGGTTGACCAGGTGCGAGGTGAAGTCGCGCAGGTTGAACGCGGCCGAGGTGGTGTTGCCCGTCCGGACGAACGAGTAGACCTCCCAGCCGATGTTGCCCCGGTACAGGTCCCAGGTGGCGCCGGCGATCGACACGGTGGCCTGCCGCGTGCCGACCGGCCCGGCGCCGCCGGCGCGGTAGGTCCAGATCATGATCTCGTCGGACGGGTTGGCGGTGCCGGGGTTGGACACCGGGTGCAGCCACAGGTCGTAGGCGACGTTCATGACGTTCGCCGTGTTCTGCCGGACGGTGTAGTTCGCGCCCGTGTTCACCGACCGGTTGTCCGCCAACCGGACCGGCAGGCCGGTGTTCGCCGGCTTGGTGCCCCAGTGCCAGCCGAGCACCGAGCTCGCGTAGGACTTCACCTGCCCCGGCCCGCCGCTCCAGTCCCAGCTCGTGCCCCACGAGATCGAGCCGCCGGACGACACGTCCCACACGCACTGCCACCCCTGGCCCGAGTCCTGGCCCCACACGTTGTTGTTGACCCAGTACTTGCCCATGGTGATCGAGTAGAAGTCCGCGCAGCTGCCGGCCGCCTGCGCGGTGCCGGTGGTCGGCACGGCCAGTGCGGCGGCGGCCACCACGGCTACCACGAACCTCTTCAGCATGGAGCTCCACCTTTCTCTCGGAAATTCGCGGCCGAAAGCTTCCGTCGAGTGGGTTGCGCGCAAGCGCCCACCGGGGATCGGTGATTCTTCGAATCGCCGTCGAACTACCCGGTGGGCGCTTCTCCGCGTCGCGGTCAGGCCGGCGTGCGGAGGGTCCACTGCTGGTTGGCCTGCCCGGAGCAGGTCCACAGGGCCAGCTTGGTGCCGTTGGCGGTGCCGTGGTTGACCGCGTCCAGGCACAGGCCGGACAGCACGTTGGTGATGGTGCCGTTGGCGTTGACGTTCCACTGCTGGTTGGTGTCGCCGTGGCAGTCCCAGATCACCACCTGCGTGCCGTTCGTCGTGCCGCGGCCGTACGCGTCCAGGCACTTGGTGCCGTAGACGACCAGCTGCTTGCCGGAGGTGTGCGTCCAGGACTGGTTGGGTTGGCCGTGGCAGTCCCACAGCTGCAGCTGCGTGCCATTGGTGGTCGTCGAACCCGGCACGTCGAGGCAGCGCCCCGACCCCGCGCCGACGACCTGCCTGCCCTGCGGGGCAACGGGGTCGCCGATGCTCCCGGGCACGGCGCGCAACGCGTTGTACCAGGTCGCGGCCATCTTGTCGTAGCCGGTGGCGGTCGGGTGGACGCCGTCGATCAGGTCGGCCGTCGTCAACGCGGCGTGCATGTCCACCATGCGCACGCGCTTGCCCGCGGCGACCTTGCTCTGCACCATGCTCGGGATGGTGGCGTTGAAGTTCCGGGCGGCGGTGTTCTGCCCGGAGTTGGCCAGCGGGATGATCGTCGCGACGAACACGTCCGCGTTCGGCACCGTCGCGGTGATGCGGTCGACGAGCGCCGACAGGCGGGCGGGCGCGCCGGCCACGTTGTAGTTCTGCAGGATGTCGTTGGTGCCGATGTGCAGCAGCACCGTGCGCGGTGTCGTGTTCCGCAGCCAGTTGACGACGTTCGCGTCGATCTGGTCGATCCGCCAACCGGGGTGGCCCTGGTGGTCGTGGTCCCCGAGCGAGCCGGGACCGTTGAACTGCGAACCGACGAAGTCCACCCGGTAGTTGCCGGACCCGAACCGCTGCCACAGCCCGATCCGGTAACCACCGGGCACCTGCGTGCCCTCGGTGATCGAGTCGCCCAACGGCATGACCCGCACCCCGCCGTTGGACTCCGCGACGGCCTGGCCGGCCGGCAGCAGCGCGGCGGTGACCAGCGCGGCGGTGATCAGGGCCGCGGCGCGCGCGGCGAATCTGCTGAGGCGTTGTCGCACTTGTTCTCCTCGGGTTGAGCGGCGGGGGGGGGGGGGGGGGCGGGGAGGGGGGGGGGGGGGGAAAAAAGGGGGGGGGGGGGGGGGGAACCCACCCCCCGTTGGGGACACCACTCTCAAGCCACCAACGCCACCACGCGGCGTTTGGC
>NZ_JBVJVK010000039.1:49244-80988 GCF_055603705.1 Actinosynnema sp. NPDC037264
TCGTTTTCCGCGCTCACCCTTTGTGGGTGGACCGCCCCCCCCACCCCCCCCCCCCCCCCGCGGTCGAGTCACGAACTCCGGGGTGGGGCTCAGCCGACGCCCCACTGCTGGTTGGAGCCGCCGTTGCAGGTCCACAGCTGCACCAGCGCGCCGTTGGCCGTCGACGCCCCGGACACGTCCAGGCACAGGCCGGACTGCGCGCCGGTGATCGTGCCGTTGGCGTTGACGTTCCAGCGCTGGTTGGCCTGGCCGTTGCACGACCAGAGGACCGTCCTGGTGCCCGCGCTCGTCCCTTGGCCGTAGGCGTCGAGGCACCGCCGTTCGGCGCCGGCGTAGACGCTCAGCTCGCCCGCCGACGTCCGGGTCCACGTCTGCCCGGAGCCACCCTGGCAGTCCCAGATCCGGGCTTGCGTGCCGGCCGTCCCGTTCGGCACGTCGAGGCACTTGCCCGCGCCGACCGCGCGCACCGCACCGCCCGGGGTCGGGCCGCCGCCGGCGCTGTACCCGGCCGCGACCACGTTGGCCTGCACCGCGTTCTCGGTGGCGTCGGACGGGTAGCCCGCCACCATCGCGCCCTCGTAGAAGGTCCCCGCGCTGAGGTTCGCGCCGCCGTCGGGCTTGCAGCAGTCGCCACCGCTGCCCAGGATGATGGCGCCCTGCTTCTTCATCGGGCTGTACCCGTTGGGCAGCGGGCCGTCCCACAGCGTGGTCAGGCTGCCCGCCTGGGCGTCACTGCCCTTGAGCGCGAACCGCGTGGTCCCGTTGTTCTTCAGCATCGCCGTGACGAACCTGTTGGGGAACGCGCGCTGGTTCGGGTTCCACTGCTGGCTGCCGCCGGGGAACAGGCCCCACTCGAGGTCCGCCTGGACCCAGGGACCGGTGCCCGAGCACCCGCCGAACCAGCACTGCGTGCTGAAGTTGATCGCGTCCATCGCGCCGGCCGCGTCGGCCTTCCGGGTCGTCTCGCTGTTGCCGTAGTCGAAGCAGCAGCCGTTGTTCACGTGCGTGCCGCTGGTGACCATGTACATGCCCTCCGGCGCGGCCCCCGTCGGCACGCCCGTCAGGTGGCCGTCACGCCAGTAGCTGTTGCCCGGGTTGATGTAGAGCGAGTAGGCCTTGCTGCCGCCCACCGCCACCGATTCGGAGGTCGCGATCGCGGGCCTGCTCTGGGGCGAACCCGGCACCACCGAAGAACCCTGGTACCACAGGTCGTTGCCCCGCCCGGACTGGTCGTAGACGACCGTGATCACGCAGGTGGAGCCGGCGCAGAACGAGTCCTGGGTCGCCGCGTCGGCGGTGCCGCCGGCGGCCAGGAGACCGATGTCCCTCGTCGTGTTGTCCGACGAACGCCTGACCTGGTAGAGCTTGCCCGCGTACGAGCCGTAGAGGGCCCGCGTCGTGCTGTGCGCGGCCACGCAGGGCGTGCCGCCCGACGCGTAGATGTCGCACGGCCCCGTGGCGGCCGCCAGCGCGGTCACCGGTGCGGACCACGTCGACAGCGCCGCGGGCAGGACGGCCAGTGCCAGCAGGACACGCGCGCGCACCGCCACCGGCGAGCGCCACCATCGCTTCACAGGACCCGCTCGACCAACGGGTGAAGGCTGCATTCTCACTCCTACGACGATGTGGGAGGGCAGGGCGGCGGCGTGCGCGGAGATGACGAGCGATCGGCGGTGCGGGTTTCGAATCGCTTCGACTCGGGCGACGGTAAAGGCTAAAACCGCGCTAAAGCAACGGTTCCGCCGTGCCGTGCCGCTACCGCGACGGTCTCTCGCGGGAACGGCGGCCGACGTTCCGATCGACGTCGACGCACCTCTGCCACGCGGCCTGCCGGTGCTGCCTGGGGTTGTCCCTCATGTCGGCCTAGACCCGCGCCTCGGCCACCGTCCCGTCGGCGAGGGTTGTTCACGCTCACAACGGATGTCGTGGATAGGCGATCTGCATGGCGCGATGATGCGACCGGCTCCACGAAGAGTCAAGGTGGACACCGTAGTTAACGCTCACATGGCGCAGCGCGAGCGGTGGGGGGGGGGGGGGGGGGGGGGGGGAGGCGGGGGGGGGGGGGGGGGGGGCGCGCGCATCTGGTGGTGGGGGGGTGGCGACCGCCCCCAAGAACAGGCGAGGGGAACACGGGGGTGAACTCCCGCGGGGAGAGGCGCGGGTGGGGGGGGGGGTTGGGGGGCCCCCCCCCCCCCCGGCACGTCAGTTGCGCACGCCCCACTGCTGGTTGGTGCCGCCGTGGCACGACCAGAGGTGGAGCAGGGTGCCGTTGGCGGTCCCGTTGCCGCTCGCGTCCAGGCACAGCCCGGACTGCACCCCGGTGATGGTGCCGTTGGCGTTCACGTTCCACTGCTGGTTGGTGCCGCCGTGGCAGTCCCAGATGATCGCGGCCGTGCCGTTCGCGGTTCCGGCGCCGCTGGCGTCCAGGCACTTGCCGTTCACCGTCAGCTGCTTGCCCGCGGTGTAGGTCCACCGCTGGTTGGCGCCGCCCGCGCAGTCCCAGAGCCGGGCCTGGGCGCCGTTGGCGCTGCCGGCGGCGACTTCGGCGCAGCGTCCCGATTGGGCACCCACGAGCATCGCGTTCTGCGGGCCGGTGGTGGTGCCGCCGCCGGGACCGGCGTTGGCCATCACGGCCTGCGCGCCGGCCGGCCAGTTGCCGTTGGTGACGACCGTGTTGCCGGACACCACGTTGCCGCGATCGCCGTTGGTCACGTTGGTGCTGCCGTTGGTCGACCAGTTGTTGGTGACGGTCCAGTTGCCCATGTTCTCGCCACCCCAGTAGTTCGCGGTGGCCCACGTGCCGGTGTTGGCGAAGACGTTGCCCGTGACGGAGTAGTACTTCGAGCCCTCGTCGAAGTAGACCCCGAAGTAGCCGTTGGTCCGCAGGCAGTGGTTCCCGCTGATCGAGGCGCCGGGGTTCCACGACAGCGTATAGATGCAGCCGCCGTCGTTCATCTGCTGCATGACGTCGTGGACGTAGTTGTTGATCAACCGGTTGTTGGAGGCCGTGGTCGGCGTCGTGTAGCGCGGCTGGTAGTTGTACAGGCCGCGGTTGGCGTAGTTGTTGTTGCCGCCGGCGTCGTTGGCGCCCCAGCCGTACCCGATCGACATGCCGGAGTACGGCATGTTGTAGACCTCGTTGTGGGACACCGTGGCGTTGGTGACGTAGGTGTTGAGCACGGAGACGTTGCCCCGGTACTCGATGCCGAGGTCGTGGATGCGGTTGTAGCTCACGGTGATGTCCCGGTTGACCATTCGCTGGTCGCTCGGGTGGTGGGCGTCGGCGCGCACGCCGCCGACCACGATGCCGCCGGCCGAGCTGCGGGCGATCTCCGACCGCGTGACGGTGATGTTGCTCGCCCCGAGGCCGACGCCGCTGGCGTGCGCGTTGGCGTCGTTGCCGATGCCGATCGCCGTCTGGCCGAGGTTGACGAACTGGGACTCGCTGAAGGTGATGTTGTTGGCGGCGGAGACCTGCACGGCGGCGGGCATCTGGTTCCAGTGCGGTCGCGCCGCCTCGAACTGGGTGCAGCCGTTCTGGCACGACGTCAGCCGGTCGCCCGGCCAGTTCCAGTTGCCGGCGATGTAGGCGCCGGTCTGCTGGTCCGCGTAACCCTGGTTGCTGCTGGGTCCGAGCCAGGTGGTGCCGCTGAACGTGATCCCGCTGAACGAGATGTGGTGCGCCGGCGCGTCATAAGTGCCGCCGACGTCCACCAGCGACTGCAGCACCGGCAGCTCCACGCCGGCGGTGCTCATGTTCTGCCCGGCCAACGGGATGTAGGACAACGCGCCCGTGCCGGGGTTGAGGTGCCACTCCCCCGGCGCGTCCAGGAACTCGTAGGCGTTGGCCAGGTAGAAGGGCCCGGCCCGGTGCGGCTGGGTCAGGGTGTCGTACCCGAAGGTGTTGTTGTTCCACGCGGGCTGCTGCATGGTGAGGAAGTTCCCGCTGATGCTCTGCACCGGCGAGTACCGGTCGGTGAAGGAGTTGACGCTCTCCACCTCGACCCGGTTCTGGTTGGCCAGGTTGTTCAGGTAGCTCAGCGCGGAGCTGGAGAACCTCATGCCGGTGCTCGTGAACGTGAAGTCGGCCCGGTTCACCTGCCTGCGCGCCCTGGTCGCGACCGCGCCGTCGACGTAGAGCTGGCGCGAGTCGATCCCGGTGGGGACGGTGGCCCGCCAGATGTTCTTGCCGGCGTCGACGACCGACCAGCCGGTGACGGCCCTGGCGCCGCTGATGACGGGACGGGCGGACGGCGCCGCCTGCCACCGCACGCGGTAGCCGTTGTTGCCGGAGTCCGCCGCGGTCAGCCGCAGCGGCTCGGAGAGCCGGTACACCCCGTCGGCCAGCTGCACGACGATGTCGCCGGACATGCCGCCGGTCTGCGACCGCACCGCGGCTTGGGCGGCGGGCAGCGAGCACGGCTGGGTGGCGGAGCAGCTGGTGCCGGTGCCGGACGGCGAGGCGTAGAGGGTGGTGGTGGCGGCGGACGCGGGAGGGGCGAGACCGACCGCCGCGGCGGTGGCGGTCAGCACCACCGCGGCAACGCCCGCGGACACCGGCCTTCGCACCGCGGAGGAAGAGGACGTGGACAAGGAGACCTCCTGACTTGGGGTGTGTGCGTGCGACGTCCGGCGGAGCCGTCGGACGGCACTTCGTGGTGGCGCGGGCGAGCCGGCCGGGTGCGCGGGGCGCAGGGGCGCATCCGGCCGTCGGCGAACGCCTAGCGGTGCGGCGGCGGCCCGTCCCCTGGCTGCGGCACGACGCCGGGGGTCAGGTGCCACACCTCGTGCATCGGCTCCCAGCGCACCGGGGAGCCGGGGTCGCTCGGCGACTCCTGGCACGGGTCGGTCAACGCCCACCAGCGCCGCGACTCGGGGTCGGCCGCGATCCGCGCCTGGTCGGCGTCGTGGTCCTCGCCGACGTACTCGTAGTATCCGAAGAGCAGGTCGCCGTGCAGGAAGATGGTGAAGTTGCGGATGTTGGCCTCGATCAGCATGCGTTCGACGGACGGCCAGACCTCGGCGTGCAGCCGGAGGTAGTCGTCGCGCCGCTCCGGGCGCAACCGGGTGACCATCCCATAACGTCGCGAGTGGTCCACTTCGGACTCCTAGCGGGAAGTGCGGCCGGCCCGACATCGTTGTCGGGCCGGTCGATCAGGAGCTCAAGGGGTGCAGCTGCTCCGGCGGCGCGACGACGTCCCGCACCACGGCCAGCAGGCGCTGCCCGGCGCGTTCCGGCCGCACGTGCGGACCTTCGGTCACCGGGAGGGCGAGTCCGAGCCGGGACGCGACGATCGCCTCCTCGTCGACGCGCAGGCCCAGCCCCGGGCTGTCGCCCAGGACGAACGCCCCGTCCTCGACGTGGAGGTCGATCGAGATCCCGGTCGGCGGCTGGAGGTCCTGCAGTTCGCTGACCAGGTGGTTCGGCACGGACGTCGCGGCGTGCAGCAACCCGACCGGCGTGTTGCCGATGGGGCTGACGGGCAGGTCGTGCGCGTGGGCCAGGGCCGCGACCCGCAGGAAGTGGGTGACGCCCCAGCCCGCCGCCGCCTGGACGACGTCGACCGCACCCGCCGAGATCAGCGGGCGGTACTGCTCCAGGCCGGTGAGGTTCTCGCCGCTGGCGACCGACGCCCGGACACCTCGGCCGACGGCCGCGTGCCCCTCCGCGTCCCACCGCCGCACCGGCTCCTCGATCCAGATCAGGTCGAGCGTCCGCTCGAGCTCGCTGACGTGGCGCACCGCCTGCTTGCGGGTCAACGCCTCGTTGACGTCGAGCATCAAGCCCGGCCGGGTGCCCCGGCCGGCGTTGGTGAGCACGTCGCGCACCAGGATGAGGCGGTCCCGGTCCCGATCGACGTCGAGACCTCCCTTGAGCTTCGCCACCCGCAGGCCGCGGTCGGCGTAGGTCTCGTACAGCGCGACGAGCTCGTCGTCGCCCAGCCCGATGTCCACACCGGAGGCGTAGGCGGGCACGCGGCGGTCACGTCCGCCGAGCAGCCGCCACAGCGGTTCGCCCGCGGCCTGCGCCTTGATGTCCCACAGCGCGGTGTCGAGGGCGCCGATGGTGCCGAACACCGCGCCCGCGTGACCGGCCTTGAACGTCTGGCGCAGCATCCGGTCGTAGAGGGCGGTGACACCGCGCGGGTCTTCGCCCTCCAAGGCGGCGAAGATCGAGTCGATCTCGACGTGCGGGCCGAGCCCGACGCCGGTGATGCCCACGTCCGTCTCGACGAGGACGATCGGCACCCGGACGACGCCGTCGGCGAAGACGCCGTTGGCGTCGCCGACCGGCCGACCCCAGTCCTGGACGGTGGTGAGGGTCCGGTAACCAGTGATGCGCATGTCAGCCCTTCGTGGCCCCTGCGGTCACGCCGTCGGCGATCTGGCGCTGCAGGAACAGGTAGACGACGAGGACGGGCACCGCGGCGATCAGCACGCCGGAGGCGAACACGGGGATGTCATCCGAGTACTGCCCTCGCAACGAGGTGACACCGACCATGAGCGTGCGATGGTCTGCCGACGGCATCATGAGCAACGAGATGAGCACGTCGTTCCAGCAGAACAGGGCGTCGAGCACGCCGACCGACAGCAGCGCCGGCCTGCCCAGCGGGAGCATGATCCGCCAGTACGCGCCGTACACGGTGTTCCCGTCGATCCGCGCGGCGTCCAGGATCTCGGCGGGCACGGTCGAGTAGTAGCTGGTCATCAGGAAGACCGTGAACGGCAGGAACTGCGCCACGTACGCGAGGACGAGCCCCGGGTAGGTGTC
Organism: Actinosynnema sp. NPDC037264; assembly: GCF_055603705.1. Classification (NCBI taxonomy): domain Bacteria; kingdom Bacillati; phylum Actinomycetota; class Actinomycetes; order Pseudonocardiales; family Pseudonocardiaceae; genus Actinosynnema; species Actinosynnema sp. NPDC037264. The sequence continues at coordinate 56,017 of NZ_JBVJVK010000039.1, forward strand.
GACGAGGCCGGCGTCGGACATGATCCGGGCCAGCGGGACCATGATCACCTGGAACGGGACGAACAACGCGGCGAGGATGCCCAGGAAGAGCACCGAGGAGCCGCGGAACCGCAACCGGGCGAGCGCGAAACCCGCCATCGACCCGAACAGCAGCAGCAGCGCGACCGAGCAGGTCACCACCACCGCCGAGTTGAGGAAGTACCGGGACATCCCGACGCTCGTCCACGCCGCGGCGACGTTGTCCCACCGCAGCGCGTCCGACAGCGAGAACCGGTCGAGCACGTACTCGCGCCGCGTCTTCACGGCCACGTTGGTGGTGAACACCAACGGGTAGATCGTGGCCAGCGCGAGCGCGGCCATCGGGACCGCGACGACCCACCTCGTCAACCGCCGGCCGGCCATCAGCCCTCCCTCCCCGCGCGGCGCAGGACGGCGACCTGGGCCAGCCCCACGACGAGCATGATCAGGAACAGCGCTGTCGACGCGGCGGACGCCAGCGCGGGCTGGTTGAACTGCCCCTGCTGGACCCAGATGTAGTACTCGGGCAGGTAGGTGGAGCCCTCCGGCCCGCCGCCGGTCATCACGAACAGCAGGCCGAACATCGAGGTCAACATGCCGATCATGGTGGTGACGAAGACGAACTGGATGGTGCGGGTCAGGCCCGGGACGATCACGTGCCGGACCGTCTGGGGCAGCGTCGCCCCGTCCACCCGGGCGGCGTCGAGCAGCGAGGGGTCCAGCGCGGAGAACCCGGCCAGGAAGACGACCAGCGCCATGCCGAACGTCGCCCAGACGTGCACCCCGACCACCGCGAAGATCGCCACGTCCGGGTCGCCGAGCCAGTCCACCGACCCGAGCCCCACCCCGCCGAGGACCGCGTTGAGCGGGCCGTCGTAGGCGAGGAGCAGGTTGAAGATCGCCCCGACGATCACCGGGGAGAGCACGGCCGGGAAGAAGTACACGCCGCGGAAGACCCGGTGCCCCGGCACCTTCAGGTAGATGAACGTGGCGAGCAGCCCCGGGATCGCCACGGCCACGGGCAGCAACAGCACCAGCAGGCCGACGTTGCGCAACGCCGTGCGGAACAGCGGGTCGCCGAACAGGGTCACGTAGTTGTCGAAGCCGACCGGCAGGCCGTTGCGGTCGCCGTCGCCGGTGAAGGAGAAGTTCACCCCGAGCACCAGCGGCCACAGGCGCAGCACCACGATGATCAGCACCGCCGGCGCCAGGAGCACGAGCGGCGCCAGGCGCTCGGCCCGCGACCCGCGACGAGCGCGCCGGGTGAGCGGCTTGTCCGGTCGCCGGACCGCTGCGCCGGCGACCGCCTTCCCCTCGTTCCGCTCGGCCACCACCGGGCGCACCGAGGACGGAGAACCCCCGGACGGCACGGATCAACTCGCCTTGTCGGAGTCGGCCAGCTGCGCGACGGCCTCGTCCACCGTGGTGGAGCCGCTGAGCAGCTGCTGCGAGAGGCGGCCCATCAGGTCGATCGTCTTGCTGGACAGGGCGACGTGCAGCGCGGGCTTGCCGGTCTTGATGCCCGCGGTGATCGAGGTGACGGCCGGGCCGCCGGCGGAGACGTCGATCGTGGTGTCGGACGCGATGGCGCCCGCGTCCGCGTAGAACGCCTTCAACGCCGCGGACGAGGTCAACGACCGCACCAGGTCGGCGGCCCGCTTCGGGTCCTTGGTCCACTTGGCGACCGCGTAGCCGATGCCGCCGTCGTAGGGCAGGCTCGGCGTCGCGGCCGGGTTGACCAGGGGCGCGTCCATCACGCCGACCTTGTCCGCGTCGAGGAACTCGGCGAAGTCCTTCCAGTGCCCGATGTCGGACATCAGGCCGATGATGTGCGCGGCCTTGGCCGACTGGAAGACCGCGAACGCGTCGTTGAACATCGCGGTGGAGTTGACCCCGTCGTTGTTCAGGCCGTCGTCGTTGACCTGCTTCCAGAGCTCGAAGATCCGCTTCACGTCCGGCGAGGCCCAGTTCCGCTTCCCGGCGATCCAGTCGTCGTACTCCTGCGGCGTGAGCACGGCCGACCCGATGCTGGAGAGGAAGAACTGGATGCCGATGCCCTCCTTGTTGCCGACGCCGAAGCACTTGGCGCCGGTCTTGCCGGTGATGACGCCGCAGTCGGCGACGAACTCGTCCCACTTCGCGGCGGGCGCCTCGGGGTCCAGTCCGGCCTGCTCGTACAGCGCCTTGTTGTAGTAGAGGGGGTGCCCTTGCAGCGTCACCGGCGAGGCGTAGGTCTTCCCGTCGCGGGTGAACGCCTCCCAGCCGGCGAGCCGCTGCTTGTCCTGGGCCACGTACTCGTCGAGCGGCACCAGCGCGTCGACCCGGTCCCGGAGCTGGCCGCCGCCGTTGAACAGCATGACGTCGGGACCCTTGCCGGCCTGGATGGCCGCCCCGAGCAGCGTGTAGTACTGGTCGAACGGCTGCGCCACGAACTCGACGTCCACGTCCGGGTGACTCTTCGCGAAATCGGCCTTCGCCTGGTCGAGGTACGCGGCCACGTTCGCGTCCCCGGACTTCCAGTCCCAGACCACCAGCTTGTCGCCCGAGCCGCCGGAGGACCCCGGCGCCGTGGCGCTCCCGCATCCCGTGGCCAGGGCCAGACCCAGGACCACGGCAGCCGACCACAGTGCGCGCTGCTTCATCGCTGCTCACTTCCCAGACGACGGCCGGGTACGCCCTCGGCGCGATTGGTGTCGAAACCTAACTCGTATGACGTCTGACGTCAACGGTCCTACGTATACTCTGATCAGCCCTGAAGCTCGGGGCGCGTGACGCGACCGGAGGAACGATGACCGCAGCGGGCCGGCGACCGGGCGACGACCCACCCGCACCTCCCGAGTGGACGCGTCGACCGGCCAACCTGGCCAAGGCGGTCACCGCGGAGCTCGTGGGCCGCATCGTCCGCGGCGTCCACCCGCCCGGGACCCCCCTGCCGCCCGAGCCCGCGCTGGGCGAGACCTTCGCGGTGAGCCGGACCGTCATCCGCGAGGCGGTGAAGATCCTCCAGGAGAAGGGCCTGGTCCAGGTGCGCCAAGGCGCGGGCACCACGGTCACGGAGCCCGCGACGTGGAACATGCTGGACGAACTCGTCCTCGCGGCAACCATCGCCGAGGACGAGACGCTGGCCGTGCTCGACGATCTCGTGGTCACCCGACGGCTCCTCGAATCGGACATGGCCCAGGTGGCCGCACGCACGGCCGACGAGGACGCGATCGACCGGCTACGCGCCCTCGTGGACCGGATGGACCAACTCGTCGACGACCCCGCCGCCTACCAGGAGCAGGACCGCGCCTTCCACGACACGATCATGCGCGCGTCGGGCAACCGGATCGCCCGGGGCGTGGTGCGATCCCTGGAGGGTCAGGTCATCAACACCGCCCGCTACCTGGGCCGCAGCGAGCGGGCGTTGTGCGTGGCGTCGAACGAGGGGCACCGCCGGATCTGCGAGCGGATCGCGGCGCGCGACCCGGCCGGCGCCGCCGAGGCCATGTTCACCCACATCACCGAAGCGTGGCTGGTGCGGCGCGCCGACAACGGAGACCCGAGCCGCCTGGAGCGCTAGGTGGTCACCCGACGACATCACCCCCTCCGCGCAGCCACTCCGCTGAGCGTCGTCGCGCTCATGGCCGACGACTTCGCCAGCATACCGATCCACCGCCCTCAAGGGAACGATGAGTAGTACTTACTTCGGCAGGGACGGAAACTTTCCCGACGAGCAGCGACCCGACGATCGAGGCTATGATGCGTACGGCGAAATAGTCTCAGGTTTCTCTTGACGGAACCGCCGCCCACAGGCTGTCATGAGTAACGAGGACCACAGCTCCGATGAGTCTGACTCATCGGAGGAGGAGATCCGGCTCGTACGAACTCCGACCCGCGAGCACCACGACGTAGTGGAGCAGCTCATGCCACAACGGCCGAACGGCCGCGCACCCTGCGCGCACCGGACCGGCGGCCCCGGCTGACGGGCGGCTGCCGCGCTTTCCCCGATGTTGGGAGCGCTCCCGGTGGGTCCGCTCCCCTTTCGAACGGCCCCGTCCCTTGTTGTGCACGCACCGGTCGCCGCGCCGGCGGCCGGGCTCGGAGAACGGGAGGTCCACGTTGGGCGCACGACGGGTCACCCTGGCCGATGTGGCCAAGGTGGTCGGCGTCTCCCAGACCACCGTGTCCCTGGTCCTCTCGGGGCGCGGTCGCGACCTGCGGATCTCCGAGGAGATGCAGCGCCGGGTCCGCGAAGCGGCGACGGAGCTGGAGTACCGCCGCGACCGGGTCCCGATGGGGCCGCGCGGGACGAGGACGCAGACGATCGCCTTCGTGTCCGATTCGGTCGCCAGTTCGCGGCTCGCGGGCCACATGATCAAAGGTGCGCTCGGCGCGGCCCGCAGGCACGGCGTCACGCTGCTGTTCGGTGAGACCGAGGGCGACGCCGGCTTCCAGCGCACGTTGATCGAGACGATGCGCGACTACCGGGTCGACGGCATCATCCTCGCCTCGGTGCACGCCAGGACGATCAGCATCCCGGCCGAGCTCGCCGGCGGCCCGGCGGTGCTGCTCAACGTCTTACCCAGGGAGCCCTCGCCACTGGTCTCGGTCCTGCCCGACGAGGTCCAGGCGGGCCGTGCCGCGGCACGCGTGCTGCTCGACGCCGGCCACCGGGAGGGCATCCACCTCATCGGCGTCGGCCCGTCCGGCGACGACGTGCCACCGGGCCGGACCGCGGCGTTCGACCGGCTCACCGGCATCCGCCGGGAGCTGGGCGAGGTGGGCGTCGAGGTGGAGAGCGGGCACGCGTGCCGCTGGTGGTTGCCGAAGTACGGCTTCGAGGCGACCCGGGCCCTGTTGGGCGCCACGCGTCCCCGTGCGTTGATCTGCCTGGACGACCGGCTCGCGCTCGGCGCCTACCAGGCGTTGCAGGACGCCGGCCTCACCGTGCCCGACGACGTCTCCGTCGTCTCGTTCGACGACCACCCCATCGCGTCCTGGCTGCGCCCGGGCCTGACCACCGTCGCCCTCCCGCACCACGACCTCGGCGCGAAGGCCGTCGACCTCCTCTTCGCCGAAGCCCACCGATCCGAGTCGGGCCGCGTGCGCGGGGGCGGCACGTATCGCGTACCGATGCCCGTCCGCCACCGGGACTCCGTGGCGCCACCACGATGAGCCGGACGCCTGCGGTCCGGACCGCCGCAGATCAGGTGGAGCGCTGATCCCTCGGTGTGACGGGGTCGGAGGTGTGGATCAGGCGGGCTTCCCGAGCAGGTCCAAGGCGTCGGGCGGCACCGGGCGGCCGGCCGCGCGGCGTTCGTCGGCGAACGCGGACACCATGCGCAGCAACTCGTCGTCGGCACGTCGGTCGAGGTCGCTCACCACGGTCAGCGGGATGCTCATCACCAAGCACTTCAGCACGCCCTGCCGCCAGGTGCGCTGGTCGAGGTGACGCGCGGCGAAAGCGCCCATCGCCGCCGCGACGAGGCCGCTCTCGTTGCTGCTCAGGGCGTCCTTGACCAGGTCGACGCCCGTCCCCGGCACCCGGTCCCCGATGTCGGCGAGCCCTCGCAGCACCCCGAGGCGTTCGGCCGACGTGCCCTGCCGGTAGAGCGTGGTGAGCCCTTCGGCCGCGTCGCCGGAGTTCTCGACGTACGCGACGAGCAGCCGCGTCCGCGCCTCGCGCTGGCCGGAGCGCACCGCTCGTCCCACGACGGGGAAGAGGGTCCGGATCGAGGAGGGGTCGGCCCGCAGCGACTGCTCGGCCCAGGCCAGCCAGTTCGCGGTGCGCAGCGCCTCGAACGCCCGACCCGCCACCACGGGTGCCGCGTGGCTGTGCCGGGGCAGCTCCACGGCCGCGACGCCGGTGTAGCCGATGTCGATCAGCGCCCCGAGGGTGTCGGGCAGGTCCAGCTGCCCGTCCCCGAACTCCAGGTGTTCGTGCACGCCCTGCACCATGTCGTCCAGCTGCACGTTCATCAGCAGCCCACCGGCCTGCCGCAGGCACGCCGCCGCGCCCTGCCACTCCACCGCCACGCAGTGCCCGACGTCCACGGTGATCCCCAGGAGTTCGGGTCGGCCGAGCTCGTCGCGCAGCCGCAGCGCCTGGTCCAGTCGCTCCACCACCATGCAGGGCTCCGGCTCCAGCGCGAGCGGCACGGCGGGCCCGCGTTCCAGCACCGCGGCGACGCCGGACTTCAGGTGTTCCCAGCTGTCCGAGGAGCCGACGCCGGACCAGAAGGACACGCAGTCCGCGCCGAGGTCGGCCGCGATCCGCTTGGCGCGCACCAGGAAGTCGACCCGGATCTCCTGGCCGTCGCTCACCAGCGTCGGGTGGTGCTTGTGCCGCGGGTCGAGCAGGTAACGCGCACCCGTCTCCACGACGACGCGCAGTCCCAGCGCCGACAGGCGTGCCGCGAGCCGTTCGGTCCGCGCGCCGACGTCGTCGGCGAACGGGTCGAGGTGGTGGTGGTCGAGCGTGAGCGCGACCGCCGTGTAGCCGAGGTCGGCGATGATCCCGAGCGCGTCGTCCAGGCGGTGGTTGGCGAACCCGTTGGTGCCGTAGCCGATGTCGAACGTCATGTGCGGCTCACCCGCCGGCTCCGCGCCCGGCCCGGCGGCGTGACGCCGGCCGGGCCGGGACGCTCGGTCACGGGTGTCCGGCCCGCGCGCGGGGCCGGCAGCCCGCGAGCGGCGGTCGGCGCGACGGAGCCGCGTGCGCCGATCAGCCAGAGCCCGGTGGGCTCGTCCGCCATGGGTCCTCCTCCGATCCTGGGTGCCGCGCGGTGACGGCTACCGGGTTGCGCGGCATCGACTCGCGGCCGCACCCGGCGGTGGCATGTCCTGCTCGATGAAAGTGCTGGGTCACCCCGGCCGCACCGGCCAAGGGGCACCCGGGCTCCGCCGTTCCGCGACCCGCGGCCGAGCTGACCGCTCTGGCCTGGTCGATCGCGAAGCGGGAAGCACGGGCGCCCCGTCCTGCCGGTTGGTCCGCGCGTGATCAGAACTGGGCGATGAACCTCCACGCCTCGCCCTTGGTCCAGGTCCGCACGCCGTCCTCGCACGCGCAGCCGTCGACCGGACCCGGCCCGTGGCCACCGTCGAACGCGGCCCACTGCACCGGGTAACCCGGCTGGCACGAGTACGCGGTCGTGATGTGCGTGCGGCTGCCCGGGGCCGGCTCACGCGGGCTCAGCGCGGCACAACCGTTGTTCCGGACGAACCGGTCGCGCAACGACCGCCCCGCCGAGATGTTCAGCACGTTGTCCGAGATGCCGTGGATCCCGAAGTACGCGACCGGCTGCGTGCCGCCCGAGCACCCGCTCAGCTGCCCGCCCGCGTACACCACGACCCCGCGGAACACCGTCGGCCGCGAGCACGCCAGCGAGTAGCTCATGCCGCCGCCGTAGCTGAACCCCATCGCGAAGCGCAGCTTCGGGTCGACGCACAGGTCCGCCTCGATCCGCCTGATCATGTCGTCGACGAACACCACGTCCTCGCCGCCGGAGTTCGCCCAGCCGTTGCCCAGGCCCTGCGGCGCCACCAGGATCGCGCTGTTGTTCGACTGCTCCTGCATCCCGTAGTACGACCACGCCGCACCGCTCGTCCCACCGCCCGACACGTCGTTCATCGTGCCGCCGTTCCAGTGGAACCCGAAGATCAGCCGGTACGGCCGGGTGTTGTCGTAGCCGTCGGGCACCCGCAGGACGAAGCTGCGGCTCTTGCCGCTGCTCGTGATCGTGTGCGCGCCGCTGCGCATCGTCGGCGCCTTGCCGCACCCGCTGCCGCCGGGGTCGCCGCCGCCCGACACCTTGGTCAACACCCACTGCTGGTTGTTCCCGCCCGTGTCGGCGTACTGCACGGCGTTCGCGCCGTCCGCGGTCGAGGAGCCCTGCACCTCCACCGCCTTGTTGCTGTGCCGGGCGATCAACCGGACGTGGCCGCCGTCGGAGTCGGCCAGCCGGAACTGCTGGTTGGTGCCGCCGTGGTCGGTCCACTGCTGGATCGCGGCGCCGTCGGCGGTGGAGGAGTTGGGCACGTCGAGGACCTTGCCGGAGTGGCGTGACTTGATGCGGTAGTAGCCGCCGCCGGAGTCCAGGAACTGCCACTGCTGGTTCGCGCCGTCGTTGCGCGACCACTGCGCGATGCGACCACCGTCGTTGGTCGCCAGGCCGTACACGTCCAGCACCTTGCCGCTGTTGCGGTTCACCAGCACGTACCACGCGCTCGGGTCGACCGTGGCCGCCGACGCGGGCACCGCGGTCACCGCCGTCACCGTGCCGGCCGCGAGGAGCACCGCCGCCACGGTGGCCGTCACCGGTCGTCGGCGTCGTGTCCGCGGGGTGTCGGGGGCCTCAACGCTGGCTTTCATCGAGCACTCCTTCGGTTCACGGCAGGGTCCACCGTTGGTTGGTGCCGCCGTGGCAGCTCCAGATGATCAACTGCGTGCCGTCCGCGGAACTGCCGCCGTTGGCGTCCAGGCACTTGCCCGACTGCGGGTTGACCAGCGAGCCGTTGGCGCCGGCGGTCCAGTTCTGGCCACCGCTGCCGTTGCAGGTCCACAGCCGCACCGCCGCGGCGTTCGCCGTCCCCGACACCTCCATGCACTTGTCCAGCGCGCGCAGGGTGGACCCGTTGACCGTCCAGCGCTGGTTAACGCCGCCGTTGCACGTCCACAGCTGCAACCTCGTGCCGTCAGCCGTGTTGCCACCGCTGACGTCGACGCACTTGCCGGAGGCGCCGGTGATCGGCCCGGTGCGCGGAACCGGGACGGTGCCCAGCTCCTTGATCCGGATGTTGCGGAACGACACGTCGTCCCCGGTGCCGTGGTTCTGGATGCCGATGTGCCCGGACGCCAGGGACCGGGCCGGGTCGGTGTTGGTGAAGTCGTTGATCAGCACGCCGTTGAGGAACACCTGCAAGCGCTCGCCTTCGACCAGCAGCTCGTAGGTGTTCCACTCGCCGGGCGGGTTGAGCGCGGCGTCGCGGGCCGCCTGGTCGGCGCCCTTGAACCCGTAGATCGCGCCGGTCGTCTTGTCCGCGGTGTCGGTGGCGTCGATCTGCACCTCGTGGCCGTTGGCGAGGGCCGAGTCCGCGCTGCTGCCCGCCGGGAACCCGAGGACCACGCCGGAGTTGTCGTCCCCGGGCATCCGCCAGTCCAGCTTTAGGGAGTAGGAGCGGAACTCCTTGGCGCTGTACCAGAGCATCCCCATGCCGCCGGAGGAGGTCAGCGTGTTGTCGCTGTTGGTGAAGCCGCCCGGGCCGACCTGCGTCCAGCCGGTGGTGGAGCCGTTGTACAGGGTGGTGTAGCCGTTCTCCGGCCGGCAGTCGGCGTCGGCCCGGTTGGCCGTGTAGCGCAGGCCGCCGAGGACCATGGCGCGGAAACCCGCCTCGGCGTAGCTGGACTGGGTGTGGCCGCTGCCGGTGTAGAACGAGCGGCCCGCCTGGACGGTCTTGCACCAGGTGTGGGGGTGGTCGGCGCCCATCGAGCCGCCGCTGTAGGTCGACTCGTCCAGGGTCGCCAGGACCCGGGCCGTCGACCGGACGCTGCCGCGGAAGTTGTACCACTCGTCGGTCCGGGTCCACGCCGGGCTCAGGTGCGCGGTGGCCGGGTGCGCCCGGTTCTCCACCCGGACCGTCGCCTGCTGGATGGCCGGGTGCGAGGTGAAGTACGTGCCGACCAGCTCGCCGTAGAACGGCCAGTCGTACTCGGTGTCGGACGCCGAGTGGATGCCGACGTACCCGCCACCGCCGCGGACGTAGGACTCGAACGCGGTCTGCTGCGTCGCGTTGAGCACGTCACCCGTGGTGTTGAGGAACACCACCGTCTCGTACTTGGCCAGGTTGGTGGAGGTGAAGTGGTTCGAGTCCTCGGTGGCGGTGACCGTGAAGCTGTTGGCCGCGCCCAGGTCCCGGATCAGCTGGATGCCGGCCGGGATCGAGTCGTGGCGGAAGCCCGCGGTCTTGGAGAACACCAGGACGTCGTACGGCGCGTCGGCCGCGGCGGCCGGTGGACTGGAGTTGAGCGCGGCGACGGTCAGGGCGGCGGCGGCCACCCCGATCACGCGCCGGGTGAAGGGGTTTCTCATCTCTTGGCCTCCTGGGAGGAGGGCGAGGTGGCGTCGCCCCTGGTGTGGGGACGACGCCACCGCGCGGTCCTTGCCGGTTTCATCCGGGCGGGGTTCGTCGGGGCGGGTTCATCAAGGCGGGTCCGTCAGGGCGGGTCCGTCAGGGCAGGGTCCATCGCTGGTTGGTGCCGCCGTGGCAGCTCCAGATGATCAACTGCGTGCCGTCCGCGGAGCTGGCGCCGTTGGCGTCCAGGCACTTGCCCGACTGCGCGTTCACCAGCGACCCGTTGGCGCCGGCGGTCCAGTTCTGGCCGCCACCGCCGTTGCAGGTCCACAGCCGCACCAGGCTGCCGTCGGCGGTGCCGGCCGCCTCCATGCACTTGTCCAGCGCGCGCAACGTGGACCCGCTCACCGTCCAGCGCTGGTTCGCGCCACCGTTGCACGTCCACAGCTGGACCTTCGCGCCGTCCGCCGAACTGCCGCCGTTGACGTCCACGCACTTGCTCGCGACCCCGACGATCGGCCCGGTCCGCGTGCTCCCCGTGGACGTGCCGAACGTGTAGGCGTCCACGTCGAAGAGCGTGCCCGAGCCGCCGGCGAAGGTCAGGTACAGCGCGATGGTCCCCGGCGGCACGTTGGCCAAGGTGGTGGAGACGTCCGTGAAGGTCTCCCACCCGCCGGTCACCGGCACGGTCACCGAGCCGAGCACCGGCCCGGTGGGCGAACCGCTGCGCACCGACAGCGTGCCGCCCGAGCCGGCGGACGACACCCGCGCGGTGAACCTCGTGGTCGTGCCGAGCGCGTACGGCTCGAACGCGATCCAGTCGCCGTTCTGGATGTCGCCGACGGTCCGCCCGCCCTCGGCGGCGGCCTTGTCGTACAGGGCGGTGCCGGACTGGGTCGAGTAGTGCTCCGCCTGGCGGTGCCGCAGCTGCAGCACGTGCTGCGTGTGCGTGGTCACCGGCGGCTGTCCGTTCGCGCCGGAGTCGGTGTACTCGGCGTCGAGCACCGCGAACAGGTTCGCCGCCGTGTCGTGCTCACCGTCCACCGGGATCTGCAACGTGCCCGAGCAGCCGGTCTGCGTGGTGATCGGGTGCCCGTGGCTGTCGTGGCCGAGCACGTAGCTCAGCTTCACCCTGGTGCAGTCGATCGTGCCGTCCTCCGCGTCCGACGCCGTGATCGTGTACGGCACGGCGTCGCCGAAGCTGAACAGGGTGCCGTTGACCGGCGAGTCCAGCTTCACCACGGGCGCGGTGTTCCCGACCGAGATCGACACGCCGGCGCTACCGGAGCGGCCTCCGGTGTCGGTGACCGTGAGCGTCGCCGAGTACTGCCCGTTGGACGTGTAGGTGTGGGTGGGGTTGGCGGCCGTGGACGTGGCGCCGTCGCCGAAGTTCCACGTGTAGGTCAGTGCGCCGCCCTCGGGGTCCGAGGATCCGGCCGACGAGAAGTTCACCGTCAGCGGCGCGCTGCCGGAGACGGGGTTCGCGCCGGCCCGTGCGGTCGGCGCCTTGTTCCCGGCCGGGTTGTACTCGATGCGGTAGAGGGCCGAGCTGGCGTCACCGCTGCCCCAGCCGGTGCCGTAGTCCAGCACGTAGAGCGCGCCGTCCGGGCCGAAGGTGGCGTCCATGACCTGCGTGCCGCGCCAGGGGAAGTCGCTGACCTGCCCGGCCGACCCGTCGGCGTTGACGTCGATGGTCTTGATCCAGCGCCGGCCGAACTCGGTGGCGAACACGTGCCCGTCCAGCGCGGGCGGGAACTTGATCGACGACGGGTTGGCCGCGTCGTACCGGTACACCGGAGCGGCCATCGGCGACTCCGAGCCGCAGCCGAACGCGGAGAAGGAGCAGTTGTCGTACTTGATCCACGCCGAGCGCGCGGCGGGCAGCGTGCCCAACCCGGTGTTGCGCGGCGAGTTGTTGGCCGGCGCGGCGCAGTTGAACCGGCTGCCGGACTGCCCGGTGGCGAAGTTGTAGTCGACGTACGCCTCGGCCGTGGTGTTCGAGCCGACGCAGTACGGCCAACCGTAGTTGCCCGCCGAGGTGATCCGGTTGAACTCCACCAGGCCGGCGGGCCCGCGCGTGTTGCTGCTCGTGCCCGCGTCGGGCCCGTACTCGCCGAGGTAGATCGCGCCGGTCGCCTTGTCCACGTTGAAGCGGAACGGGTTGCGCAGGCCCATCGCGTAGATCTCGGGCCGGGTGTTGGCGGTGCCGGGCGCGAACAGGTTGCCCGCCGGGATCGAGTACGACCCGTTGGCGTTCACCTTGATCCGCAGCACCTTGCCGCGCAGGTCGTTGGTGTTGCCCGCGCTGCGCTGCGCGTCGTAGACCGGGTTGCGGTTGGTCCGCTCGTCGATCGGGGTGTAGCCGCTCGAGTCGAACGGGTTGGAGTCGTCCCCGGTGGACAGGTACAGGTTGCCCGCCGCGTCGAAGTCGATGTCGCCGCCGACGTGGCAGCAGTTGCCGCGGTCGGTCGCGACCTCCAGCACGGTGATCTGGCTGGCCATGTTCAGGGTGAAGTCGGCGTTCAGGGTGAACCGGGCCAGCCGGTTGACCCCCTTCCACGCCGAGAAGTCCGAACCGGTGGCCGGCGCGTCACCGCCCGGGGTGGACAGCGGCGGGGCGTAGAACAGGTAGATGAACCGGTTGGTGGCGAAGCCGGGGTCCACCCCGATGCCCTGCATGCCTTCCTCGTCGTGCGTGTAGACCGGCACCGTGCCGATCACGCTGGTGACGCCCGCGGCCGTGGTGCGGCGCACCGTCCCGTTGCGGGCGGTGTGCAGCACCGAGCGGTCCGGCAGGACGGCGAGCGTCATCGGCTCGCCCACTTCGCCGACCCCGCGGGCCAGCTCGACCTGCTGGAAGTCGGCGGGGTTGACCGCGTGCGCGGACGCCGGTGACGAGGAGCCGATCACCGTCGCCACCACACCGGCGGCCACGAGGAGAGCGGCGGACAACGCCGCCCTGACCCGATGTCTCATGGCAGGCTCACACCCTTTGATCTCAGCTGACAGGGCTTCGACCCGGCCGGCGGCGCCCGGAGGTGTCCGGGAGCGTTCCCAGTCGAAGTCGGGAAGAATTCGGGCGACTTTTCCGCGATCACCCCGTCGACGGGCCGGTGCCGGCGGCGGGTGGCGCGGCGGACCGACTCCGCACGCGACCGCGAAGGCGGGCACGGCCGGGACGGTTCGCCGGTGAACCACGGGTACTCCGCACGAATCGGTCGGTGCGCGATTCGAACCGATTCGGACCGGAGCGGAGGCTAAGTGCTAATGATCGGCTAAAGCAACGACTTCGCCGGTCGCCCGCCGGGAGTCCGGGCGACGTGCGCCGCACTGTCCTCAATAGACGGCGCCCGGCGACCGGGGTCGGGCGGACGCGCCGGCCGGAACACGGCGCCCGGTCCAGCCCGATGTGTTCGTCGCATCGAAGAGCCCCCTCGTCATCGTCGACGGGTGCGGCCGGGTTGCCCACCTCGTGCCGGCGGACCTTCCGGAGCCTTCCCGCACCGTAGCCACCCACGACTCGGGGCGTCAACGTTCGACTTGCTAAAATTGTTAGCGCTAACCCTTTAGCCGCAACGGCTTCGTCAGAACTGCCAGGCGAATGCGCAATTGATCGGGTGCCTCGGCAAGAAACACGTGTTATCGCTAACATCAATCGCCCGTCAAGCATTGACGGCACCGTTCGCCGATGGCTACGTTGCCCGGAGGGCTCCGGCCGAGCCGCGGGCGTTGCGCCGCGATCCGGCGGCCCACCGGCCACTGAGGACAGTCGTGGCCCGCGCCCGGTCCACCACCGTCCGCTTTGGAGGATCCAGCATGTCGGACTTGCCACGTAGGCGACTCATGCAGCTCGGCGCGGCGGGCGCCGGGGCCGCGCTGGTGCCGGGCGGCTGGACCGCGGTGGCCCGTGCCGACTCGGCCGCGCCGCCGGAAGTGCGCGCGGTCGACGACCTGGCCTTGTGGTACGACCGGCAGGCCGGCACGGAGTGGCTCCGCGCGTTGCCGATCGGCAACGGCCGCCTCGGCGCGATGGTCTTCGGCAACGCCGACACCGAGCGGTTGCAGCTCAACGAGGACACGGTGTGGGCCGGCGGTCCGCACGACTACACCAACACGCGGGGTGCGGCCGCGCTGCCGGAGATCAGACGCCTGGTGTTCGCGAACCAGTGGTCGCAGGCGCAGAGCCTCATCGACCAGGCCATGCTGGGCAACCCGGCCGGCCAGCTCGCCTACCAGCCCGTGGGCGACCTCAGGCTCACCTTCCCCAGCCCCGGCACGGTGTCCGGCTACCAGCGGTGGCTCGACCTGACCACGGCCACGACCGTGGTGACCTACGTGGCGAACAACGTGCGGTACCGCCGCGAGGTGATCGCCAGCGCGCCGGACCAGGTGATCGCGATGCGCCTGACCGCCGAGACGCCCGGGTCGATCTCGTTCACCGCCACGTTCAGCACGCCGCAACGGGCGACCACGTCGAGCCCGGACGGCACGACGATCGGGTTGGACGGCCGGTCCGGCGACCAGCGGGGCATCGCGGGCTCGGTCCGGTTCCTCGCGCTGGCCAAGGCCGTCGCGGAGGGTGGCAGCACCAGCAGCTCCGGCGGCACGCTGCGGGTGACCAACGCCAACAGCGTCACGTTGTTGATCTCGATCGGCACCAGCTACGTCGACTACCGCAACGTGGCGGGCGACTACCAGGGCATCGCGCGGGGCCGCCTCAGCGGCGCGCAGGGCACGGCGTACGACGTCCTGCGCAGCCGGCACGTGGCCGACTACCAGCGGCTGTTCGGGCGCGTCACCCTCGACGTCGGTCGCACCGCGGCGGCGGACCAGCCGACCGACGTCCGGATCTCCCAGCACAACACCGCGGTCGACCCGCAGTTCTCCGCGCTGCTCTTCCAGTACGGCCGGTACCTGCTGATCGCGTCGTCGCGGCCGGGCAGCCAGCCCGCGAACCTGCAGGGCATCTGGAACGACCAGCTGACCCCCTCGTGGGACTCGAAGTACACCATCAACGCCAACCTGCCGATGAACTACTGGCCGACGGACACGACCAACCTCGCCGAGTGCTACGAGCCGGTGTTCCGGATGATCAACGACCTCACCGTGACCGGCGCCCGCACCGCGCGTGCGCAGTACAACGCCGGCGGCTGGGTCACCCACCACAACACCGACGGGTGGCGGGGGTCCTCGGTGGTGGACGGCGCGCTGTGGGGCATGTGGCAGACCGGCGGCGCGTGGCTGTCCACCATGATCTGGGACCACTACCTGTTCACCGGCGACGTCGAGTTCCTGCGGTCCTACTACCCCGCGATGAAGGGCTCCGCCCAGTTCTTCCTCGACACCCTCGTGGAGGAACCGACGCTGAAGTGGCTGGTCACCAACCCGTCGAACTCGCCGGAACTGCCGCACCACGCGAACGCCAGCGTGGCCGCGGGTCCCACGATGGACATGCAGATCCTGCGCGACCTGTTCGAGGGCTGCGCCCGCGCCTCGGAGGTGCTCGGCGTGGACGCCGACTTCCGCACCCGGGTCCGCGCGACGGCGCAACGGCTCGCCCCGATGCGGGTCGGCTCGCGCGGCAACATCATGGAGTGGCTCTACGACTGGGTGGAGCCCGAGACGAACCACCGGCACGTCTCGCACCTGTACGGCCTGCACCCGAGCAACCAGATCACCAAGCGCGGCACGCCCCAGCTGTTCGAGGCCGCCCGCCGGACCCTCCAGCTGCGCGGCGACGACGGCACCGGGTGGTCGCTGGCTTGGAAGATCAACTACTGGGCGCGGATGGAGGAGGGCGGCCGGGCGCACGACCTGATCCGCTACCTGGTGACGCCGGCGAGGCTCGCGCCCAACATGTTCGACCTGCACCCGCCGTTCCAGATCGACGGCAACTTCGGCGCGACCTCCGGCATCGCCGAGATGCTGCTGCACAGCCACAACCGCGAGCTGCACGTGCTGCCCGCGCTGCCGCCGGCGTGGCCGACGGGCAGCGTGACGGGTCTGCGCGGGCGCGGCGGGTACACGGTCGGCGCGACCTGGAGCAGCACCGCGATCACCCTCTCCGTCACGCCGGACCGCGACGGCGCGGTCCGGATCCGCAACCGGGTGTTCACCGGCACGTTCGAGCTGACCGACACGACGAGCGGCGCAGTCGTGCAGCCGACCAAGCCCGAGGCGGACGTCGTCGAGTTCCCGGGTCAGGCCGGGCACACGTACCGGGTGACCGGGCAGGGCGGCGGCAGCGGGCCGATCGTGCAGCCGGGGGTGTACTACCGGCTCGTCGCGCGGCACAGCGGCAAGTTCGCCGACATCAGCGGCGTGTCCACCGCCGCCGGGGCCCTGCTGCAGCAGTGGTCGGCGACCGGCGGGCTGAACCAGCAGTTCGACTTCGTCGACTCGGGCGGCGGTTACTACCGCGTCCGGGCCCGGCACAGCGGCCTGGTGCTCCAGGTCGCGAGTTCGAGCACCGGCGCCGACATCACCCAGCGACAAGACACCAACGCCACGAGCCAGCAGTGGCGCGTGGTCGACCAGGGCGGCGGTGTCGTCAGCCTGGTCAACCGGCTCAGCAACCTGGCCATGGACGTGTGGAGCGCGTCGACCGCCGACGGCGCGCGCATCTCCCAGTGGACCCCCGGCGGGGGTGACAACCAGCGCTTCCTGCTCCAGCGGGCCTGACCGCCCGGCAACGCCCGCGTCCGATGAGGTGGGATGTGTTGCTAGCCTTCGCCGCGCTCGTGCGGCGGCCGACCGAGGTGGAGACGACATGATCCGGATAGACGCGCACCACCACGTCTGGCGGCTCCCGGCGGGCACGCCGACCTCGACCGGGCCGAGCCCTCGTGCCCACGACTGGCTCGACGGAGCGGACCTCGCCCCGATCCGCCGCGACTTCACCCTCGACGACCTGTCGTCGGTCGCGGCGGTGGCGGAGATCGACCGGACGGTGCTGGTCCAGGTCCTCCCGGAGGTCGAGGAGACGGCCGAGTTCCTGTCCCTGTCCGCCGACGAGGGCAAAGGTCTGGTGGCGGGCGTCGTCGGGTGGGTCGACCTCACCGACCCCGGCATCGACGACGTGCTCGCCGCGCTGCGCGCCGGTCCGGGCGGCGACCTGCTCGTCGGGGTGCGGCACCTGGTGCAGGGTGAGCCGGACCCGCGGTGGCTGACCCGGCCCGACGTCCGGCGCGGGCTGCGCGCGGTCGCGGAGGCGGGGCTGGCCTACGACCTGCTCACCCTCGTGCACCAGTTGCCGGCGGCGATCGAGACCGTGCGCGCGCTGCCCGGGGCGACGTTCGTGCTGGACCACCTGTCGAAGCCCCCGATCGCCGCCGGCGACCTCGAACCGTGGGCGTCCCTCCTCCGCGGGCTCGCCGCCGAGCCGAACGTCACCTGCAAGTTGTCGGGCATGGTCACCGAGGCCGACCCGGTCGGGTGGACCGTGGCGGACCTGCGTCCGTACGCCGACGTCGTGCTGGACGCGTTCGGTCCGTCGCGGGTGATGTTCGGCTCCGACTGGCCGGTCTGCCTGCTCGCGGGCTCGTACGAGGAGGTCGTCGCGGCGGCCGAGGGCCTGACCGCCGGTCTCAGCTCCGCCGAGCGCGACGAGGTGTTCGGCGGCACGGCCACCCGCGTCTACCGGTTGCCGCCCGAACGGCTGTGAAGCTGCGCCTGGCACGGCTGAGCCAGGCTCGACCCGTCGGCGGTCCTCGACGTCCACGACCCCGACAGCCGCCACCGGGGCCAAATAAGCATGCTTATTTTTGCCCCGGTGCCCGCATATCGTTAGCACCGAGTACGATCCGCACCTGACGTGCACGAGCCAGGCACCGCGACGCGCGCTCGACGGTGGCCGCCCTACCCGGAGGTGGGCTGGGCGGACAGCGGGTGAGCCGGTCATACCCTTCTGGCGACCCCGTCACTAAGGAGCGGCGTTGACGGATGGCGCACTTGTGCCGGACGGCCCGACCGGGCAACCGGACACCACCCCGGCGCCCGGTCCGTACCGGCCGGGCTACGAGCTCGTCGCCGAGCAGATCCTCCAGCTGATCGCCGAGCTGGAGCTGCGGCCCGGCGACCGGATGCCGACCGAGAACGAGCTGGCCGCGCGGATGGGCACCAGCCGGACCGTGGTCCGGGAAGCCGTCAAGATCCTCTCCGCGATCGGACGGGTGCGGGCGCACAAGGGGCGCGGGCTCTACGTGGCCGACGACGAGGGCATGCTCGGCTCCTCGCGGTGGGGCGGCTTCTTCCTGCCCACCAACCTCGACCACGTCTACATGCTCTTCGAGTTCCGCCGGGTGCAGGAGACCGCGGCCAGCCGACTGGCCGCGACCCACGCCACCCCGGCCGAGCTGCGCGCCATCGCCGCCGCCGCGGAGACCTGCCGCGAAGGCCACCTGACCGACCAGGCCGCGCTGTTCGAACGCGGTGACGAGGACTTCCACCTCGCGGTCGCCGCGGCGTCCCACAACCAGTTCCTCGCCGCCGCCGTGCGCGAGGCCCGCCGCCTGCAACGCCAGTCCAGCACCATCGGGCTGCACGGCTCGGTCGGCGGGCACGCGGCCGAGGCCGTCGACGAGCACGTCGCGATCTACCAGGCGATCCGCGACGGCGACCCCGAAGCCGCCGCGGCGGCCGCCGGCGTCCACATCGACAACACCCTGCAGGATTACCGCCGCGAGATCCAGCGCCGACTCTTCGGCTGACCACCGGTACCGCTCGACACCCCTCGTCCACGACGATGGGGTGTGCCGGGCGTGCGCTCGGATCTGGACTCGTTCGGCAAATGTGTGCTACAAATCGCGGCGAACCTACGCGCGTACATGTATGACATTCAGCACCCGGGCAACGACGCACCGAGGGAGCGATCATGTCTGCTCGTCGATGGGCTCGATCATCGCCGCCGATGAGCGCGGACGAGTCCGCCCCACCCCCTGAAGCGCCCTGAGCCCACCGCGGTCGACAGCCCGTGGTGTTCCAAGCGGACTGGAATCCGAATCCGAGCCGGCGCGGTGCCGTGCACCGCGCCGGCTCGACCCTCGTGCACCGGCCGCCGCCGCACGCGCACGTAGCACGCCGGTCCCGGTGACCGCCGCCGGACGCCGTCGTTCCCGCCCGCACTCCGCCGCCGCGTAATCCCGTCAGTCGCCTTCGAGTGCCCCAGAGGAGTGGCCATGCGACACAGATTCGCGCGCCTGCTGTCGATAGCAGGTTGCGTGGTGGTGATGTTGGGGCTGGCGACCGCGCCGGCGCCCGCGCACCCCGAAGGGTTCCACGTCCTGCTGTTCAGCAAGACCGCCGCCGGCGCCTACCGCCACGACTCGATCCCCGCCGGGATCACGATGTTCGAGCAGCTGGCCGCCCAGAACGAGTGGGAGCTGACCAAGAGCGAGGACTCGTCGATCTTCAACGACGCCTCCCTCGCCACGTTCGACGTGGTCGTCATGCTCCAGACCTCCGGCATGGTGTGGGACAACGACGCGCAGCGCGCCGCGGCGCAGAAGTACATGCGCGCCGGCGGCGGCTTCGCCGCGATCCACAACGCGACGGACATGAACATCGAGCAGCAGTTCCCGTGGTGGGACCAGATGCTCG
This sequence comes from Actinosynnema sp. NPDC037264, assembly GCF_055603705.1. Classification (NCBI taxonomy): domain Bacteria; kingdom Bacillati; phylum Actinomycetota; class Actinomycetes; order Pseudonocardiales; family Pseudonocardiaceae; genus Actinosynnema; species Actinosynnema sp. NPDC037264. Next base: position 75,685 of record NZ_JBVJVK010000039.1, read on the forward strand.
GCATGACCATGACCGCGCACTCGGCGACCGTGTCCGGCACCGCCAAGGTCGCCGACCGCAAGCACCCGTCCGGCGCGGCGCTGCCGGACCGGTGGACGCGCACCGAGGAGTGGTACAACTTCACCCGCTCCGCACGCGGCAGCGCGCACGTGCTGGTGACCGCCGACGAGACGACGTACGACCCCGGCTCCAGCCGGATGGGTTACGACCACCCGATCTCGTGGTGCCGCAACTACGAGGGCGGCCGGCTGTGGGCCACCGCCATGGGCCACCAGGCGTCCAGCTACTCCGAGCCGCTGTTCCGCGAGCACGTCAAGGGCGGCGTGGAGTCGGCGGGCGGCAAGGTGCAGGCCGACTGCGGCCCCACCGTGTGGAGCAGCTTCGAGAAGGTGACGCTGGACGACAACACGGTCGGACCGGCGGCGCTCGACGTCGCCAAGGACGGCCGCGTCTTCTACGCGGAGTACGGCGGCAAGGTGAAGATCCACAAGCCGGACACCCGCACCACCGTCACGGCGGCGTCCCTGAGCGTCTACACCGGTGGCGAGGACGGTCTGACCGGGCTCGCGCTCGACCCGGACTTCGCCACCACCAAGTGGATCTACCTGATGTACTCGCCGGCGGGCGGTGGCGAGGACATCGCGCGCGTCTCCCGGTTCACCGTGAACGGCGACTCGCTGGACCTGGGCAGCGAGCGGATCCTGATGAAGGTGCCGTCGTCGCGGCAGGCGCCGGAGCCGGGCCACACCGGCGGCTACATCGCGTTCGGCCCGAACGGCAACCTCTACATCGGCACCGGCGACGACGTCCAGCCGCACCGCTCGGACGGCTACGCGCCGATCGACGAGCGGCCGGGCTGGGCGAACAACGACGTCCAGGCCACCTCGGCGAACACCAACGACCTGCGGGGCAAGATCCTGCGCATCCACCCGGAGACCAACGGGACCTACACCATCCCGTCCGGCAACATGTTCGCGCCGGGCACGGCCAGGACGAGGCCCGAGATCTACGCGATGGGCTTCCGCAACCCGTTCCGGTTCTCGGTGCACCCGACGTCGGGCACGATCTACGCGGCCGACTACGGCCCCGACGCGGCCAACGACAACCCCAACCGCGGACCCGGCGGGACCGTGGAGTGGAACGTCATCACCTCGCCCGGCTTCTACGGCTGGCCGTACTGCATCGGCGACAACATCCCGTTCAACGACTACAACTTCGCCACGGGCCAGTCGGGCGCCAAGTTCAACTGCGACCAGCCGGTGAACAACTCGCCCAACAACACCGGCCTGACCACGCTCCCGGCCGCGCGCAAGGCCGAGGTCTGGTACGGCAACGGCGCGAACGGCAACAAGTTCCCGGAGATGGGCAGCCCTTCCGGCGGCGAGGCGCCCGGCGCGTTCCCGATCTACCGGTACGACGCGAACAACCCCTCCCCCACCAAGTTCCCGGCCTACTTCGACCAGACCCCGTTCTTCGGCGAGTGGTCGCGCAACCGGATGTGGGAGTTCCGGGTGGGCCAGGACGGGAAGCTGTTGAAGATCAACGACTTCCTGTCGAACCTGAGCTTCAAGTCGCCGCTGGACATGAAGTTCGGCCCGGACGGAGCGATGTACCTGCTCGAATGGGGCTCCGGCTACGGTCGGGACAACCCCGACTCCGGGCTCTACCGCATCGACTACAAGAGCGGCGACCGCAGTCCGGTCGCGACCGCCACCGGGACGCCCACCTCGGGTTCCTCACCCCTGACGGTGCGGTTCTCCAGCGCGGGCTCCGGTGACCCGGAAGGCGGTCCGGTGACCTACCGGTGGGAGTTCGGCGACGGGAGCACGTCCACCGAGGCCAACCCCACGCACACCTACTCGGCCAGGGGGCAGTTCAACGCCAAGCTCACCGTCACCGACGTGGGCGGGAAGTCCGGCGTCACCAGCGTGGTCGTGACCTCGGGCAACACCGCGCCGACGGTCAACCTGAGCGTCCCCGACGGCGGCATGTTCGGCTGGGGCGACTCGATCCCGTACACGGTCACGGTCACCGACCCCGAGGACGCCTCCATCGACTGCTCGAAGGTGACCACCACCCCGGCGCTGGGCCACGACCAGCACGGGCACGACCTCGCGCCGATCCCCGGCTGCACCGGCACGTTCACGGCCGAGACCGACAGCGCGCACGCCAGCCTGAACTCGTTCTGGGTGGCGGCGAGCCGGTACACCGACAACGGCACGTCCGGCGTGCCCGCCCTGGAAGGCAACCGGAAGGTCCTCCTGCAGCCCAAGCGCAAGCAGGTCGAGTACTTCACCGGCTCCTCCGGCGTGCGGGTGGTGTCGCAGTCCGGCGCCGAGTCCGGCGGTCGGGTCGGCGACATCGGCACCAACGACTGGGTCTCGTTCAAGCCGTACAACTTCACCGGGATCAGCCAGGTGTCCGTGCGGCTGTCGTCGCCCAGCGGCGGCGGCTCGATCGAGTTCCGGGCCGGTTCGCCGACGGGCGCGCTGATCGCCACGGTCCCCGTCCCGAGCACCGGCGGCTGGGACAACTACGTGAGCACGCCCGCGGTGAACGTGACCAACCCCGGTGGCACGACGGAGCTGTTCATGGTGTTCCGGACCGGCACGAGCTCCTTCGACGTCGACTCGATGACGTTCACCGGCAACGGGGTCGGCACGCCGGGCACCGGGGGCGGGACGGGCCGCATCGTCGGCATCGGCGGCAAGTGCGTCGACGTCAACGGCAGCAGCACCGCCGACGGGGCCAAGGTCCAGCTGTGGACCTGCAACGACGGCGCGAACCAGACGTGGACGCGCACCGGGCAGACGCTCCGGGCCCTGGGCAAGTGCCTGACCGTCAACGGCGGCAGCACCGCCGACGGCGCGCTGGTGCAGCTGTGGAGCTGCAACGGCTCGGGCTCGCAGAACTGGTCGGCCCAGTCCGACGGCTCGCTCCGCAACGGCACGAAGTGCCTGGACGCCAACGGCGGCAGCTCCGCCGACGGGACGCAGCTGATCATCTGGACCTGCAACGGCGGCGCCAACCAGCGCTGGACGCTGCCCTGAGCGGGCGGTCCGCGGCTCCGGCACGCGCCGGGGCCGCGGGCCGGCACCGCCGGGTTCCTTCGCACGGCAAGGAGGAAGGTCATGGGCAGGACCACGCCGGTGCGGCGGGGCAAGTCGCTGCGCCAGGCAGCCGGGCCGCGATCACCACGCTCGTCGTGGGGTCCGGTGACCGCCCTGGTCACCGCGTTTGCGCTCGGGTTCGCCGTCGCGTTCGTGTCGGGCTCGTGGACGTCGGGGCCGGACGCGACCCAGCGCCGGATCGCCGAGTTGCAGCAGGCCGAGGCGCAGCGCGACGTCGAGCACGTCGGCACGTTGATCGAGCTCGCCAAGGGTGGCCGGGAACGCCTGACGCCGGTGTTGCAGGCGATGGCGAAGGCGGCTCCCCCGCCGGGCACGGGCTCGCCCACCGCGCCCGCGATCGACGAGGTGCGCGGCTGGCGCGACGTGGTGTCCGCGGAGGTGCGGCGGTACGCCGAGACACCGTCCGCGGGCAACGGCGTGAACGTCGCCCGCACCGGGATGCGCACCGCCGTCGAACAGCTCGCCGCCGCGGTCGACGGGTTCGCCGCCGCGGTCACCGCCCCCGAACCGCTCGCGGGCGACCTGCTGGCCCTGGCCGGCGCGCAGCGCACGCTGGCGCTGCGCACCTGGTCGGTGGCCGCGCTCCAGCTGGACGTGATCAGCATCGACGCCGGCAAGGGCCACGTGCACGTGTACCTGCCGTCCGGGCCGGACTCCGGCACGATCCCGGCCGACACGGCGCCGGAGGGCAGCGGATGACCGCCGACCCGAGCTCATCAGAAAGCCACACCACACAGAACGGAAGCACACCCGTGTCAAAGGACAACCGCCCCCACCGGCGTTGGACGGTGATCGGCGCCGCCGCGGCACTGCTGCTGACCGGCGCCGACATCGCCGGCGCCGAGCCCGCACCCGCGGCGCCCGCCGCGTCGGACACCGTCACCACCGCCGCCGCGACCCCGGGCTGCGGCAAGGCGCCGACCCTGCGCAGCGGCACGCACACGATCCAGAGCGGCGGCAAGACCCGCAGCTTCATCCTGAGCATCCCCGACAACTACAACAACACCTACCAGCACCGGCTGGTCTTCGGGTTCCACTGGCTGGGCGGCACCATGGACCAGGTCGCCGGGGGCGGGAGCGACGGGGCCGTCTACGCCCACTACGGGCTGAAGCAGCTGTCGAACAACACCGCGATCTTCGTCGCGCCCCAGGGCCTCAACAACGGCTGGGGCAACTCCGGCGGCGAGGACGTCACCTTCGTCGACAACATGATCAAGCGGATCGAGGACGACCTCTGCGTCGACACGACGCAGCGCTTCTCGCTCGGCTTCAGCTACGGCGGCGCGATGAGCATCTCGCTGGCGTGCTCCCGGCCGACGGTGTTCCGCGCCATCGCCGCCATCGCCTCCCCCGGTGAGATCAGCGGCTGCGCGGGCGGCACCGCACCCGTCGCCTACATGGGCATCCACGGCATCTCGGACAACATCGGCAGCGGACGCGGCCAGCGCGACCGGTGGGTCCGCAACAACGGCTGCACGGTGCAGAACCCGCCGGAGCCGGCCCGGGGCAGCAACACGCACATCACCACCGCCTACTCGGGGTGCCGGACCGGGTACCCGGTCGTCTGGGCCCCGTTCGACGGTGGCCACCAGCAGGGACCGGTGGACGGGTGCGCGGGCTGCGAGTCCGGCGCCAGGAGCTGGGTCAAGGGCGAGGTGTGGAAGTTCTTCACCGGTGAGCAGGGCCCCGGCCCCGGCCCGGACCCGACCACGTTCCGGCTGCGGGGCGAGGCGAGCAGCCGGTGCCTGGACGTCAACGGCGCGAACTCGGCCAACGGCACGCAGATGATCATCTGGGACTGCAACGGCGGCGCCAACCAGCAGTTCGCGGTGAACGGGAAGGCCCTGCAGGTGCTGGGCAAGTGCCTCGACATGCCGAGCAACGCCGCCGCGGGCAGCCGGGTGCGGATCTGGGACTGCACCGGCGGCACGAACCAGCAGTGGAACCTCAACACCAACGGCACGATCAGCAACGTGCAGAACGGGCTGTGCCTCGACGTCAACGCCGCCGCGACCGCCAACGGCTCCGCGGTGATCGTGTGGAACTGCCACACCGGCGCCAACCAGCGGTGGGCCCGGGCCTAGGGCGTGTCCGCCGGAATGTTGATCGTAGGGTTTGATCAAATTGCGTTGTGGCGCGTGGTGATCTGACGGATGCGGAGTGGGCGATCCTG
>NZ_JBVJVK010000040.1:0-78709 GCF_055603705.1 Actinosynnema sp. NPDC037264
ACGACCCCGAACTCCACGGCGGCGCGCAACGACTCACCGACCAAGCCGCAGCCGCTTGATCTAATTCTTGAGGTTGACACTGAGGGTGTCATGGCAGGTCCTCCGGGCCGAACGCGTCGGGCAGCACCTCGCTCATCGGCAGGATGCCGGACGGGGTGTCGATCAGGCACGGTGCGCCGCCCAGCTCGTAGATCACCTGACGGCACCGGCCGCACGGCATCAGCAGGTCACCGGCGCCGCTGCGGCAGGCGAGGGCGACCAGCCTGCCGCCACCGGTGAGCATGAACTGGCCGGCCAGCGTGCACTCGGCGCAGAGGCCGACGCCGTAGGCGGCGTTCTCGACGTTGCAGCCGACGACGACCCGGCCGTCGTCGCACAGGGCCGCCGCGCCCACCTGGAGCCCGGAGTACGGGCAGTAGGCGGACCGCGCGGCCTCGACGGCGCGGCTCCGCAGGACGTCCCAGTCGATGTCAACCACGGCGGTACACCACGCCGTCCGCCGCGGGCATGCGCAATCGTTGGGAGGCGACCGCGAGGACGACCAGGGTGACCAGGTGCGGCGCGTAGGTGGTCAGCTCGCTCGGCACCTCGTCCACCGAGTAGTACACGGCGTAGAGCAGGCCGGCGGCCAGGATGCCGAACGCGGCGGCGAACCAGCGGCGGCGGATCAGCTGCCAGATCACGATGACGACCAGCAGCAGGACCGCGCCGTAGACCAGGGCGAGGAACGTCTTGCCGCCCGAGCGCAGTTGCAGGCCGTCGGCGTAGCCGAACAGCGCCGCGCCGCCGAGCAGGCCGCCGGGCCGCCAGTTGCCGAAGATCATCGCGGCGAGGCCGATGAACCCGCGGCCGTTGGTCTGGCCTTCGAGGTAGCCGGGCTGACCGGGGTTGAGCACGAGGGCCGCGCCGCCGATGCCGGCGAGCGCACCCGACGAGATCACGGCGACGTACTTGTAGAGGTAGACGTTGACGCCGAGGGACTCCGCGGCCACCGGGTTCTCGCCGCACGACCGCAGCCGCAGGCCGAACCGGGTCCGCCACAGCACCAGGTAGCTGCCGATCACCAGCAGGATCGCCAGCATGGTCAACGGGGACACGCCGGTGACGAGGCCGCGCAGGATGCCGGCGACGTCGGACAGGCCCACCCGCTGCTGCGCTTCGAGCTCGCCGAGCCAGTCCGAGAGGCCGGAGGCGGAGTAGGTGTCGAACTTCGGGACGGCGGGCGATTCCCGGGGGTTGTTCGAGAGCGGGAAGAAGATCAGCGTGGAGAGGTACTTGGTCAGGCCCGCGCCGAGCAGGTTGATCGCCACGCCGGAGACGATGTGGTTCACGCCGAACGTCACGGTGGCGATGGCGTGCAGGAGACCGCCCAGCGCGCCGAACACGGCGGCCGAGACGAGCGCCGCCCACGGGCCCCACTGGTAGCCGGCCCAGGCGGCGCCCCACGTGCCCATGATCATCATGCCTTCGAGGCCGATGTTCACCACGCCCGCGCGTTCCGCCCAGAGACCGCCGAGGGCGGCCAGGAGGATCGGCAACGCCAACCGCACCGCGGTCTGGATGGTGCCGGTGGACGTCAGCTGCGGCACACCGGTCAGGTACGACGTGGTGGACAGCAGCACGACCGCGCCCGCCACGCCCAGCGCGCCGACGGCCCAGCCGGGGATCCGCCGCGACTTGCGCGGCGGCGGAACGGTGGCGGGCGCCTCGGACGGGTTCATCAATGAAGTGCTCATGCCGCATCCACCGTTCCCAGCTGCCGGCCGACCTGCCGCTGCTGCGCGGCCAGCTCGAACCGGCGGACCACCTCGTACGCGACGACGACCGACAGCACGATCGCCCCCTGCATGATCGTCACGATCTCGCGGGGCACGCCCACGTTGTCCAGCGCCAGGCCCGACTTGTCCAGGAACGCCCACAGCAGCGCGCCGAACGCGATGCCGCCGGGGTGGTTGCGCCCGAGCAGCGCGATCGCGATGCCGGAGAAGCCGATCCCGGCCGGGAAGTTCAGGTTGTAGGTGTGGTCGCGGCCCAGGATCTCCGGCATGGAGACCAGGCCCGCGATGCCGCCCGAGAGCAGCATGGCGATCAGCACCATCTTCTTGGCGTTCACGCCACCCGCGGCGGCGGCCGTGGACGACTCGCCGGAGGCCCGCAGCTCGAAGCCGAACCGGGTGCGGTTCATCATCACCCAGTAGCCGATGCCCAGCAGCGCGGCCAGGAACACCAGGCCGAACACCGTGCCGGACGAGCCGAGCGGGATGCCGGGCACCCAGCCGCTCTCCGGGATCTCCGGCGTGCGGATGTTGTTGCCGCGCAGCTCGCCGAACACGTCCGCGCCGATCAGGTACGCGGCCAGGCCGAGCGCCAGGCCGTTCATCATGATCGTGGAGATGACCTCGTTGACGCCGCGCGTCACCTTGAGGATCGCCGGGATCGCGGCCCACAGCGCGCCTGCGACGGCGGCCGTCAGGATGATCACCAGGGCGTGCAGGCCGGGCGGCAGGGCGATCGAGCCGCCGACCACGGCCGCGACGACCGCCGCGACCCGGTACTGGCCCTCGACGCCGATGTTGAACAGGTTCATCTGGAACCCGATCGCCACCGCCAGCGCCGCGATGTAGTAGGTGCCGGTGCTGTTGATGATGTCGACCGCGGTGGTGCCCTCGCCGACCTGCGCGAACATCACCCCGAACGCCTGCAGCGGGTTCGCGTCGGACACCACCAGCGCGATACCGCACAGCAGGGCGGAGAACAGGATCGCCAGCACGGGCGGCAGCAGTTTGCCGCGCAAGATTCCCATTACTCGCCTTCCGATTCCGACGCCGGAGAGGCGCCAGTGGCGTGCTCGGCGCTCGTGGCGCCCGTCATCGCACTGCCGAGGTCTTCCGGGGTGACCGTGGCCGGGTCGGCGTCCGCCACCAGCCGACCGCGCAGCATCACCCGGATGGTGTCGGACAAACCGATCAGCTCGTCCAGGTCCGCCGAGATCAGCAGCACGGCCAGGCCGCGGGCGCGAGCGTTGCGGATCTCGTCCCAGATCAACGCCTGCGCGCCGACGTCGACGCCGCGGGTCGGGTGCGACGCGATGAGCAGCACCGGGTCGCCGGACAGCTCGCGGCCGACCACGAGCTTCTGCTGGTTGCCGCCGGACAGCGCGACGGCGGCCACGTCGATGCCCGGCGTGCGCACGTCGAAGTCCTCGACGATGCGCTCGGTGTCCTTCTTCGCGCCCGCGAGATCGAGCCACTGGCCCTTCGACACGGGGCGGCGGGTCTGGTGGCCGAGGATGCGGTTGGCCCACAGCGGCTGGGTGAGCAGCAGGCCCTGGCGGTGCCGGTCCTCGGGGATGTAGCCGATGCCCGCTTCACGGCGGGCGAGCGTGCCGAGCCGGGTCAGGTCGCGGTCGCCGAGCAGCACGCGGCCGTGGTGCGCCCTGCGCATGCCCATGATCGTCTCGACGAGCTCGGTCTGCCCGTTGCCCTCGACACCCGCGATGCCGACGATCTCGCCCGCGCGCACGACCAGGTCGATGTTGTCGAGCACCGGCCGGGTGCCCTCCGCGGCGACCAGGCCCAGGTTCTCCACCTGGAGCACGACGCGGTCGGTGACGGTGGACTCGCGGGTCTCCGGGCTGGGCAGCTCGCTGCCGACCATCATCTCGGCCAGCTGGCGCGAGCTGACGGCCTTCGGGTCGGCGGTGCCGACCGTGGTGCCGCGGCGGATGATCGTGACGGAGTCGGCGATCGAGCGCACCTCGTCCAGCTTGTGCGAGATGAACAGGAACGTGAAGCCCTGCTGCTGCATGCCGCGCAGGGTGGCGAACAGCTCGTCCACCTCCTGCGGCACGAGCACCGCGGTCGGCTCGTCCAGGATGATCACCTTGGCGCCCCGGTAGAGCACCTTGAGGATCTCCACCCGCTGCCGGTCGGCCACGCCGAGGCGCTCGACGAGCACGCCGGGGTCGACGGTCAGGCCGGTGGCGTCGGCCAGCTCCAGGATGCGCTTGCGCGCCTTGCCGCCGATGCCGTGCAGGGACTCCGCGCCCAGGACGACGTTCTCCTGCACGGTCAGGTTGTCGGCGAGCATGAAGTGCTGGTGCACCATGCCGATGCCGACCTTGATCGCGTCGGCGGGCGTGCGGAACCGGACCTGCTCGCCCGCCACCTCGATGGTGCCCTCGTCGGGCTGCTGCATCCCGTACAGGATCTTCATCAGGGTGGACTTGCCGGCGCCGTTCTCACCGCACAGCGCGTGCACCTCGCCGACCTGCACGCTGAGGTGGACGTCGCTGTTGGCGACGACACCCGGGAAGCGCTTGGTGATGCCCGACAGGACGACGGCAGGGGTGGGTGTGCTCATGGAAGCTCCGTCTGATCTCCGGCTGCGCCGGGGCTAACCACGCACTGGGCCCCGCGAGGGTGGCTCGCAGGGCCCAGTGCGCCGGAGGCCGGATGGGGTTACGGCGTGGACTCGACCTTGATCTTGCCCGCGATGATCTGGGCCTTGTAGCCCTCGAGGACCGCCTTCAAGTTGTCGTCGATCTTGCCACCGGAGGTGGAGTAGCCGACGCCGTCCACGGACAGGTCGAACACCTTCGGCAGGCTCGCCAGGTCGTTCTTGGCGACCGCCTTGACGAAGTCGTACACCGCGACGTCGACCCGCTTGAGCATCGACGAGACGATGACGTCCTTCGACTCCTCGACCGTCTTCTGGTTGTACTGGTCGGAGTCGACGCCGATGGCCAGCGCGTTGCCCGTCTTCGCGGCCGAGAACACGCCCTTGCCGGACGCGCCGGCGGCGTGGTAGAGCACGTCGGCGCCGGCCTCGATCTGGCCGGTGGCGGCCTCCTGGCCCTTGGTCGGGTCCTGGAAACCGGTGAAGTCGCCCGCCGGGGTCAGGTACTTGGTCTCGATCTTGATGTCCGGCGCGGCGGTCTTGGCGCCCTGGGCGTAGCCCGCGTCGAACTTCTGGATCAGCGGGATCTCCACGCCGCCGACGAAGCCGATGTGGCACGCCTTCGACTTGTAGGCGGCGATGACGCCGGCCAGGAAGGAGCCCTGCTCCTCGGCGAACAGCAGCGGCGTGACGTTCGCCGCACCCTCGACCGCGCCGTCGACGATCGCGAACTTGACGTTCGGGAACTCCGGCGCGACGACCTTCAGGGACTCGGCGTAGGCGAAGCCGACACCGATGATCGGGTTGAAGCCCTCGCTCGCGAGCTGGCGCAGCCGGGTCTGCTTGGCGTCCTCCGGCTCGTTCGGCGCGGCGGTCAGCTCCTTGACCTCGGCGACGCCGAAGTCGGCCTTGGCCTTGTCCAGGCCCGCCGCGGCGGAGTCGTTGAACGACGCGTCGCCCCGACCGCCGATGTCGTAGGCCAGGCCCACCTTCAGCGCGCTGCCGTCGACCTTCTCGCCCGACGCGGCGCTGCTGGAGGTCGCGGTGGCGGCCGGCGGCTTGTCAGCCAGCTTGCAGCCACCGGCGGTGTTGGTCGACCCGGACCCGGTGTTGTTCCCACCGGTGTCCTTGGCGCAGGCGGCCATCGTGAGAACGCTGGTCAGCGCGATCGCGGCCACCGCGAGGCCACGCATTCGACGACGCACGGCTCGTCTCCCTCCCTGCTCGTCTAGGAGCAGACAAATCCCGGCGGCTGGGCCGTCGGGGCTTCCGAGTGGCGAACCGTACCCCGTAGTAATGACACCCGCGTACGTACCGGTCCGCACGTGACCTAATCGTTGGTGCCATCAGGCGACTCCGCCACTCGTAGTGATAGCGCGACTTCCCCGCGTCGTAGCCGATTACTCACTGTCAATACGCGGACCGGGTGAAGTGGCCGTCCGGTGACCGTGGGCCGATCAAGGTTCGGAGGCCCGCAGGGTTAACCCGTTGGTGAGGCGTTGGGGCGGCGTTGGCGAGGTCCGGTGCACTCCACGCTGCACCGATATCCCCCCTAGGAGGTTGAGTTGGACCCCCAGCAGTGGCTCGACAACTTCGAGGCAAAGCTGGCCGATCTGCAGCGGAAGTCGGCCGACCTCCAGGAGAACTTCGAGAACTCGCAGGCCACGGCTTCCAGCCCGGACGGCGCGGTGACCATCACCGTCGGCCCGAACGGCGGGCTGCTGAACATCCAGCTGGGCCACCGGGCGACCGAGCTCGGCTCCGCCCGCCTCACCGCCGTGATCATGCAGACGGCCAAGGTCGCGCAGAAGCAGGCCGCGCAGCAGGTGATGGCGGCGTTCGAGCCGCTCGGCGAGGGCACCGAGGCCATGCGCATGGTCAGCGACGCCATCCCGGACGACGAGGTCGAGGCCGACGAGGCCGACTACGCGGAGCCCGACTACGCCGAGCCGGAGGCCGCGCCCGCGCCGCCGCCACCCCCGGCCTACGCCCCGGCCCCGGCCCCGGCGAGCAGGCAGCCGCAGATGCCGTCGCGACCGGCGCGCCCCTCGCGCCCCGGTGACGACGAGGACGACGACAACCAGCCCTGGTGACGAGGAGACCCTGAGCGATGACCGCCCCCGACACCCCGATCGCCTCGCCGCCGGGCATGGAGATCACCGAGAAGAACAAGTTCAAGGGCTCGCTGTTCATCTCGGCCTGGGACGAGATGATCACCACGATCGGCAAGGACGCGGAGACCGAGACCGAGAAGGCGCTGGACATCACGTTCGCCGCGATCGGCACGGCGTCGTCCATGGCCATGCTGGCGGTCGACCCGTTCGGCACGATCCTCGGCGCGGGCATCGGCTGGCTGATCGAGCACGTGTCGTTCCTGAAGGAACCGCTCGACCAGCTCATGGGCGACCCCGACGAGATCGAGGCCAACGTCGAGGCGACCAAGAAGCAGGCCGCCGAGCTGCGCGTGCTGGCCGAGGACCACCGGCGCGAGCTGGCCACGTTCGACGGGTGGACCGGCGCGTCGTCCGAGGCGTTCCAGAAGAACATGGAGTCGATGGGCCAGGAGCTGGACGCGCTGGCCAACGCCGTCGAGCAGAAGGCCAAGATCGTCGCGATCTGCGGCGTGCTGGTGTCGGTGCTGCGCGACATCGTGCGCGACCTGATCGCCCAGCTGCTCGGGTCGCTGCTGGCGGGCGCGCTGATCGCCGCCGCCACCGCGGTCATCACCTTCGGCGCGTCGATCGCGGCCTACATCGGCTTCGCGGTCGGCAAGGCCGTCGCGCTCGGCGTGAACATCGCGTCCCGGATCGCCCGGCTGACCGCGGCGCTGGGCAGGCAGATGGGCCGGATCAAGAACCTCGACGAGATCACCGAGAACGTCGGCAAGGGCTGGAACCGGTTCGAGAACATCGCCGACGTGGCCGAGGTCGGCTACGAGTCGTGGAAGGCGCAGAAGGGCGTCGACCGCGAGATCGACAAGGCGCTGGCCAAGGACGTGCAGGACGACAAGGTCACCGACGCCAACAAGAAGGCGGAGGAGGCCAACGAGCGGTACGGCAAGGCCAAGGAAGAGGAGGCGGCGGCCGCCGAGGAGGCCAAGAAGGCCAACGAGGACGTGAACGCGGCGGCCACCAGGGCGAGCGAGGCCAACGCCAAGGCCAACGCGTTCGTCGAGGAGGCGAACGCCGCCGCCGCGCGTGGTGACCAGGCGGGCCGGGACGCGGCCATGGCCAAGTACGAGGCGGCCAAGGTCGAGGCGGACGCGGCGCGCGGCGAGGCGGCGCAGGCGGCCGAGAAGGCGGCGAAGGAAGCCCGCGACGTCGCCGACGCGGCCAAGGCGAGCAACGAGGCGCTGGCCGACGCGAAGCCCGCCGACGAGGCCGCGAAGGCCGCGTACGAGGAGTACAAGCGCAACAACCCGGGCCAGGACGACCCGGCGCGCGCGTCCGCCGAGAGCGACATGTCGGCCAAGAACGACGCGGCGAAGGCGGCGAACGCCACCTACGAGCAGGCGAACGTGGACTTCGCGGCGGCCAACGCGGCGGCGGCCGAGGCCAACGCCAAGGCGTTCGCGTCCGGCAGCGAGGCCGACATCAAGGCCGCCGAGGAGGCGTCGCGCAAGGCCGAGCAGGCGGGCACGAGCGTCGAGCAGGCGGCGGCCGACGCGAAGTCGGCGGGCGAGGCGGCGAAGTCGAGCTACGACTCGTTCCAGTCGCAGTACTCCCAGCCCGCTGCGGGCTAGCCCTCAACCGGTTCGGCCCAGGTCTGGCAGAACCCCCGGAAGAACCACGGAGAACCAGCCATGGCACGCGGTGGCGGCGGCGTCGACTCGAACACCCCGGGTCCCTCGGGCACCCCGTCGTCACCGCCGCCGTCGCCCCCACCGCCGTCACCGGGCGGGCCGACCGGCAACTCCGGGTTCGGCATGAACGAGTCGACCATGTCCGACCTGGACAAGCGGGCCGGCAGCCTGCGGGACCGGCTCGCGGCGATCTCCAGCGGGTTGCAGGGGCTCAAGCTCGCGCCCAACGCGCTCGGCCCGATCGGCATCGTCGCCGTGCCCGCGTTGAACAGCTCGAACGACGCTTCGGTGAAGCAGGCGAACAACGCGTCCAGCGCGATGGGCAACGTCCAGTCGGGCTTGAAGGCCACGCTCCAGACGCACGTGCAGAACGACCAGTTCAGCCGCGACCAGTTCACCAAGATCGACCCGAACTCGAACGCCCAGCGGCCGCCCGGCTCACCCGGCAACGGACCGCTCGGCGTGAAGGGGCCCGGTGGGCCGGCGGTGACGCCGGTGACCAACGTGCCGGGCGCGTCGGGGCCGAACGGGACGGGTGGGCCCAAGGGGACGGGCGGGCCGTCCGTCACGCCGGTGAAGAACGTGCCGGGTGCGACCGGGCCGAACGGGACCGGTGGGCCCAAGGGGACGGGTGGGCCCGCGGTCGGGCCGGTGAAGAACCTGCCTGGTGCGCCGGGCGTGACGCCGCCCGGTGGGCCTCGTGGCACCGGTGGGCCGGCGGTTGGGCCGATCAAGAACCTGCCGAGTGCGCCCGGCGTGACGCCGCCTGGTGGAGCGCCGAAGACGTCCGGCGGGCCGGCGGTCGGGCCGATCAAGAACCTTCCTGGTGCACCCGGCGTCACGCCGCCCGGTGGGCCTCGTGGCACCGGTGGGCCCGCGATCGGACCGATCACGAACGTGCCCGGTGCGTCCGGCCCGAATCAGGGTGGGACGTCCAAGTCGCCCGGTGGGCCCGCGGTCGGGCCGATCAAGAACCTGCCGAGTGCACCGGGCGTGACGCCGCCCGGTGGTTCGCGCGGCACCGGTGGGCCGGCGGTGGGGCCGATCTCCGGCATTCCGGGCGCTCCCGGTGCGACGGGTGGCACGCGCGGCGGCGGTGTGCCCGGCGGCGGTGTGCCCGGTGTGCCCGGTGTGACGCCGCCCGGTTCGTCGACGTCCGGTGGTCCGACGGCCAAGGGCGGTCCGACGCCGGGTGCGGGCCCGGCGACCGGCGTCACCGCGCCTGGTGGGAGCACGGCGGCCCGCGGCATCGGCGGCGCGCTGTCCGGTGCGCCCGGCGTGACGCCGCCCCCGATGGCGGGTGCGCCGATGGCCCCCGGCGCCGCTCCCGGTGCGGCAGGTGGGTCCGACCGTTCGAGCAAGTTCACGGGTGGGCCCGGCAAGGGCGTCTTCGACGCACCGAAGCCACCCTCCGGTGACGGCAACATCAACAAGGCCCCGACCAGCTCGCCCTCCACCCCGCCACCGGCGCCGAAGCCGACCATCAGCACCCCTGGCGGCGGGGGCATCCCGAGTGCTCCCGCCATCAGCACCCCGACCACCGGCGCACCCACCACCGGCACGCCCGGCGCCAACGCACCCGGCAGCGGCACGCCAAGCACCGCGACCGCTCCGCCGTCCACCGGTCCGAAGCCGGCCTCGGGCGCCGCGCCCTCGGTGAGCGCTCCCGTGGCGCCCCCGATGGCCGGTGCGCCGATGGCCCCCGGCGCCACTCCCGGTGCGGCAGGTGGGTCCGACCGTTCGAGCAAGTTCACCGGCGGAGCGGGCAAGGACGTCTTCGACGCACCCAAGCCACCCACCGGCGACGGCAACATCAACAAGGCCCCGGCTGCCTCGCCCTCCACCCCGCCACCAGCGCCGAAGCCGACCATCAGCACACCCACCGCCCCGCCGATCAGCACCCCCGCCACCGGCACACCTGCCAACAGCGCCTCCACCGCCACCGCTCCACCAGCGACGGGCCCGAAGCCGTCCCCTGTCGTCGCACCTCCGGTGAGCGCACCGGCAGTGCCGCCAGTAGCAGCACCACCGCCCGCAGCGGCTCCGGGCGGGAACCCGTCGACGGACCGTTCGAGCAAGTTCACGGGCGGGCCGGACAAGGGCGTGTTCGACACGCCCAAACCGCCCACCGGCGACGGCAACATCAACAAGGCCCCGGCCACCTCGCCTTCCACCCCGCCACCAGCGCCGAAGCCCACCATCAGCACACCGCCGGCCCCGAGCGCGATCAACACACCACCGGCCGACATCACCACCCCCAAGCCCACCACCCCGCCGCCCGCCACCACCCCGCCCGCCGCAACCCCGACCCCGCCGCCGGCAACCCCGCGGGCCGACACCACCGCCTCCACCCCTCCAGCACCTCAGCCGCCGGCCAAGCCGTCCGCCCCGCCAATCACCACCCCGCCGGCCACCACTCCACCAACCGCCACCGCTCCAACCACCACCGCGCCCCCGGCACCGGCCACCCCACCGACGCCTGCCCCGGCGACCCCAAGGCCCACACCACCGCCGGTCACCATCACGCCACCACCCATCTCCAACCCGCCGGTCACCACCCCGCCGACTACCGCGCCGCCGGTCACCGCGCCCCCTGTCGCCACCCCACCGGCCGCGACGCCGCCAGCCACCACACCGCCAGCCGCCACGGCCCCGGCCAGCACTCCACCAGCCGCAAACCCGCCGGCTGCCACGCCGCCGGCCACCCGGCCTGCACCGCCCACTGACACCACTCCACCGGTCAACACCCCACCTCCGGCCACCACTCCGCCGGCCACGCGACCGGCACCACCGGCCGACATCGCGCCACCGGCGGCAAACCCGCCAGTCACGAACCCACCGGCCCCCACACCACCGGCCACCCGGCCGGCGCCACCCGCCGACATCGCACCCCCTGCGGCAACCCCACCGGCTCCCACACCACCGGCCACGCGACCGGCACCACCCGCCGACACTGCGCCACCGGCGGCAAACCCGCCAGCCGCGAACCCACCGGCCACCACACCCCCAGCCACCCGGCCGGCACCGCCCACCGACACCGCGCCCCCGGCGGCAAACCCACCGGCAGCGACCCCTCCGGCAACCACCCCACCGGCAGCGAACCCACCGGCGACCAACCCACCGGCCACCCGGCCGGCACCGGCCGCCGACCCCACGGCGCCCGGGCAGCAGACCAACACGCCCGCTCCCCCACCCCCGCCCCCGCCACCCGGGACCGGGTCCACCGTGCCGCCACCGCCGCCTCCGCCGCCAGGGTTCGGTGGTGTGGTGCCGCCGCCTCCGCCGCCCCCGCCCGGGTTCGGGGCCGCGGTTCCGCCGCCTCCGCCCCCGCCGCCCGGGTTCGGGGCCGCCGTGCCGCCACCGCCTCCGCCGCCCGGAGCGCAGGTACCCGGCGCGGTGTTCGGGATCCCGGTCCCGCCGCCGCCCGGCGCGCCCGGCGCGCAGGTCAACCCGCCCACCGCACCGGCGGGCCCGTTCTCGCCCCGGCGGGACTCCACGCTGAAGAACGGCACCCTCGACGGGCTGCCGGCCGTGTTCCCCGACGTGCCCCTGACCGTCACCGACGTCGAGATCAACCTCGGCCAGGTGCAAGCCGGGTTCGACGCGATGTTCGACACCCTGCGCGCCAACCACAACGTCACGACCACCCCGAACGTGAGCGCCGACCTCGTCGTGCAGTTCGACGAGAACACCTTCGCCAAGCACTTCGCCCTCCAGCAGGAACTGGACACGGCGTTGCAGACCGCCGCCCCCGGCGAGCCCGCCGTCATCCAGCGGCCCGACGGCCGGACCATCGACGCGGGCCAGGTCCGCGCCGAGATCGTGTCCGGCGACTTCCTGCACCAGCTCAACGACGGGAACCCCGACGCCGTCGCGCACCTGGACGCGCTGCTGAACGACGTCGTCCAAGCCAAGGTCGGCCCCAACGGCAACGTCGACGCGGCACTGGAAGCGCTCGTCGACAGCACCCGCACCAACCCGGCCCGCTCCATCAACGGCCACGTGCTGCTCAACACCGGCCACCTCGACGGCCTCACCACCGACCCCGCCCGCAAGGCCGACGCGATCCGCCACCTGCTGACCCACGAGTTCATGCACGTGCACTCCGTCGGCAGCGACGTCACCTTCGCCCACCGCGACGGCCAAGGCGGCGTCTACAGCACGAACGTCAACCCGGACGAAGCCGTCACCGAACTGCTCGCCCGCAACATCACCGACGCCCTCTCCGAACGCCTCGGCGAACCCAGCCAGTACAACCAGGACGAGAACGGCGCCAACCGCTACCAGAACTACATCGACCTGCTCAACAACGAGTTCGACAAGCCCCGCGGCCGGTGGGCGGCCCCGTTCGACCCCGACGCGACGTTCCAGGACATGCTCGACGACTACTTCGGTGTCACCGAGCCCGACGACCCGCCCCAGACGCGTTCCGCCCCACCCGCCGACATCGACGCGCCACCGGCAGCCGACCCGGACGTGCCACCGGCGAAGGACAAGGACGTCAAGGACGTCGCCGCCGACGAGTCCTGGCGGCACAGCACGGCGAGCACCGCGGACTGGTTCGCGCCGAAGGACCCGCAGCCCTCGGCGGCGTGGGACTCGGTGCGGGACAAGGCTCCCGTGCGCACGGTCGACACCGAGGTCGCCGACGTGCAGCGGTCGAGCACCCCGGGCAAGGTCGACTCCCTGACCGGGCTGATCCAGCACGACGTGCGCCGGATGGAGGTCGCGCCCGGGACCTGGGTGAAGGAGTACACCCTCAAGGTCCACCTCAAGCCCGGCGAGGGCGTCACCCAGTCCGATGTGGACGCGGTGGCCCAGAAGACCACCAACGGCGTCGACCGGTTGCTGAACCAGGGCTACCGGCTGCCCTCGGGCGACCAGTTCCACGCCAGGGTGGAGTTCGTCACCGACCCCGCGCAGGCGCACACCACGGTCGACGTGAAGACGTCCACCACCGCGGACCAGCTCAACTGGGGCGTGCAGACCTCGGAGAACGTGCTCGCCCACGAGGTGGCGCACTACTTCGGCCTGCCCGACGAGTACAAGGACGCGGCCGGTCCGGACGCCCGGATCTTCAACAGCGACGGCAAACCGCTGCCGCCCGGGCACACCCAGTCGAACCTCGTCGTGAACGACGACGGGCTGATGGGCGCGGGCGTGCACGGCGACCCGTCGATCAAGCCGCGGCACCTGTGGGCGATCGAGCGCACCACCGACAGCCAGGTGATGGTGCCCGACGCCGACCACGCCACGCTGCACGACCCCGACTCGCCCCGCCAGACCCCGCCGCCGCGACCGCCCGACCAGGGCACCCGGCCGGACATCCACCCCCGGCCGGTCAGCGACACGGACAGCGACTCCGACTCCGACAGCGACACGGACACCGAGGCCGACGCGCAGCCGGCCATCCCACTCGCGCCACCACCCCCGCCGCCACTGCCAGGGGCCACCGCCACGCAGCAAGCAGTGGTGCCACCGCCTCCCCCGCCGCCACCGGCCTTCGGGACGCAGGCACCCCCTCCACCACCGCCCCCACCCGCGGTGACCTCGACGCAGCCCGCGTCAGTTCCGCCGCCGCCTCCGCCACCGCCCGCCTTCGGGACGCAGGCACCGCCGCCGCCACCCCCGCCGGGGACGACGCGCGGACCTCAGGCGCCCCCACCGCCGCCCGGGCCCCAGGGGCCGCCGCCACCGCCCGGACCCGACACGGCCGGCACGTCGGCGAACGCGCCCGCCACCCCGGCGGGCCCGTACTCGAACGTCCGGGACGCCGACCTGAAGAACGGCATCCTGACCAGGCTGCCCGCCCAGATCACCCCGGTGCCGCTGCAGATCGCGGGCGTCCAGGTCGACCTCGGGCAGGTGCGGGCCGGTTTCGACGCGCTGTCCGGCAAGCTGGGCGAGTTCGGCATCACCACCACGCCGAACGTGAACCCCGACCTGGTCGTGCAGCTCGACCAGCAGACGTTCGCCAAGCACTTCGCCATCCAGCAGGAGCTGGACACGGCGTTGAAGCCCACCGACCGGGGCGACTCCGACATCACGACCGGTCAGCTCAACGGGCAGGGCATCGACCCGGCGCAGGTCCGCGCCGAGATCCTGTCCGCCGACTTCCTGCGGCAGCTCAACAACGGCAACCCCACCGCCGCCGCACGCCTCGACACCCTGCTGAACCAGGTCGCCCAGGCCAAGGCCGGTCCCGCCGGCGACGTCGTCGCGACGCGGAACAGCCTGGTCGAGAGCACGCTCACCAACCCGGCGCGGGCGATCAACGGGCACGTCCTGCTCAACACCGACCACCTCGACGGCCTCACCACCGACCCCGCGCGCAAGGCCGACGCCATCCAGCACCTGCTGACCCACGAGTTCATGCACGTGCACTCCGTCGGCAGCGACGTCACCTTCGCGCACCGCGACGGGCAAGGCGGCGTCTACAACAAGAACCTGAACCCCGACGAAGCCGTCACCGAGCTGCTCGCCCGCAACATCACCGACGCGCTCTCCGAGCGGAACGGGAAACCCAGCCAGTACAACCAGTTCGAGGACGGCAACGTCCGCTACCAGACCAACATCGACCTGCTGAACCGGGAGTTCGACCGGCCGCGGTCCAAGTGGGACAGCTTCAAACCCGGCCCGGCGTTCCAGACCATGCTCGGCGACTACTTCGTCGGCACGACGCCACCCGCCACCACGTCCGGGACGCGTCCGGCGCCGCCGAGCACCGCACCGACCACGCGGGGCGTCGACCAGGACGTCCAGCCGCCGAACGCACCGTGGCGCAACCCGTTCCGCTCCACGCCCCCGCCACCGCCGCCGTCGATCTCCGCGCCGATCCCGCTGGTCGACCTGCCGCCCACCAACGCCAACACCAACGGCAACACCAACGGCAACACCAACGGCAACACCGACACCACGCCCACCCCGGCCACGCCCGCGCCGGCAGCACCAGCCCCCGCGGCACCCGCCCCGGCACCGAACCCCGCACCGGGGCCCGTGCTCGGGTCGCGGAACCTGCCGGACTTCTTCCAGCAGGGCAAGGCACTCGGCACGATCGCGCCCACCGACGTGCGGGGCGCCCAGCACGTCACCGGCACGATGACCGGCATCACGCCGGCCGACGCCGCCGTCATCGAAAGCGCGCTGGAGAACAACTTCGAGTCGTTCCTCGGCCAGGGCCGCGACTTCCAGGTCAAGATCGACGGCACCTGGTACGAGGCCAACGTCCAGGCCACCATGCTCCCGCCGGCCGACGTCGCCGCGGTCACCAGCACGCCGTCCACCACCACCAAGGTGGACATGGCCGCCCAGTCCGCCGCCAACACGGGCACCGCCACCAACCTCACCACCGCCAACGACATCGGCCTCGCCGCGGCGGCGAGCGCGGGCGTCGGCCCGTACGGCTCGCTGGCCGGCAAGGCGCAGCTCGCCACCCCCGCCACCACGCTGAACACCTCCTCCGGCACGGTGGACCAGCGGTTCATCCGCGGCGGCGAGAGCTCGACGAACGTCGACGTCCCGGTCTCCTTCCAGGTCACGCTCACCGCCGCCAACGGCACCGTGCGCCCGATCCAGGCGGTCAACGGCGGCGTCACCCTCGCCGTGCCGAACGACCTGGAGACGATGGCCAACTCCGGCAACGCCCAACCGGCCGCGGCCCTGCCGCCGGGCTGGGGCGCGAAGCTGGAGCACCCGACGCCCGAAGCGGTCACGGACTTCGACGCGAAGCAGGCGTTCACCGACGTCGCCGCGAAGATGCACCCGTCGATCACCAAGATCGGCGCGCCGGGCCGCACCGCGTTGCAGGACTTCCTCAACCCCACCACCGTCCGCGACAACCTCGGCGCGATGCTCGGCGGTTGGGTCACGTCCCCGGACCTGGTCAGCCCGCACGGCAGCAAGGCCAACGCCGTGCAGATGAAGGCCACCCTGCTGACCGCCGAACTGGTCGGCACGACCGACGCCGCCCAGCTGCGGCTGCACGAGTCCCAGTCCACCGGCAGCTCCCTGTCCGCCACCAGCAAGACCGGCTTCGACGCCGCGGCCGGCGTGGGCGGCGGTGTGGGCGTGCCGGGCGTGATCGGCGGCACGGGCGGCGTCACGGCCGGCTACTCGGCCCGCACCTCGGACACCTCGAGCTCGGGCACGACCAGCAGCACCCGCACCGGCATCCAGCTCAAGGGTGCCACCGGCCTCTACAAAGTGACCGCGAACGTCCACGTCCGCACGCCCAACGGCGCGGACGTCGTCATGCCGGTCACCACCTACATGCGGGTCGGCCTGCCCGAGGCCGCCTCGCTGACCCTGCCGGTGCCGCCGGGCACCGACGCCGGCCTGACCAAGCCCGGCACGGCGGGCACCAAACACCTCCCGCCCTACCTGGCCGCGGACCTGGCGGCGGGCAACGTCAAGGTCGGCGAGTTCGGCCCCGGCGCGCAGGTGCAGGCGCAGGTCCAGGCCACGTTGCGCGACCTGCCCGGCTTCGGCAAGTTCCTGCCGGGCTGGAACGACCCGGACACCGGCGCGCGCAAGGGCCAGGGCCTGGCCGACGTCGCGGAGGCCATGGCGAACCAGCGCAAGCTCGACGCGGAGCTGTCGCCGACCGCGCTGAAGACCAAGATGGACAGCCTGCTCGGCCCCGGTGTGCAGGTGCAGCTCAAGAAGCGCGGCCTGAGCACCAACGAGTACGTCAACGTCACCGTCCGCGCCCGACCGGTGGGCACCCGGCACCTCGGCCAGGTCGACGCGCGCAACGTGCGCGGCTCGGCGAACACCGCGCCGAAGCTGGACAGCACCACCGCCACGCAGAAGTCGGTCAGCGTCGGCGTCGAGGGCAAGGCGGTGTTCCCGGTCAAGACCGGCGCCGCGTCGCTCACCCCGACGCCGCAGGTCGGCGCGAAGTACACCTACGGGTGGGGCGCCAAGAACACCGGCGGACCCACGGTCACCAGCACGGGGCTCAACGTCGGCAGCCCGGACGCCCAGGTGTTCTCGCAGGACCTGGAGTTCATCGTCGAGATCACCACGTTCAGCCGCAACCGGGCGTGGGTCAAGCGGGTCACGCCCGGCTCGCCGATCCTCCAGGTGCCCGACCCCAAGCCGGTCGCCAGGACCGGCGGCCCCAACCAGCCCGGCGTGGTGAGCCTGCCGCAGATCTCCGGCCCGGTGCACCTGTGGGTGTCGGACAGCTCGGCGATGGACCACGACCCGTCCGGCTTCGAGCCGGGCAAGCCGGTGGCCACCAAGCTGGACCGGCCGCCGTCGATCAAGGACCTGCTCAACCCGCCCGCGCCGCGGCCCGCCGCGCCGGACTTCCTGCACGTCGAGGCCGTGGTCAACACCGAGGCGGTGCGCGACCAGGCCATCGAGGCGCTCAACCTGGCCGCGAAGGGCGACTCGTCGCTCACCGTGCCGGGCACGGAGGCGCGCAACCAGATCGACAAGCTGTTCAGCCCGGAGAGCATCAAGGCCAACCTGCGCAAGCTGACCGAGACCGGCATGCAGGAGAACGGCCTGAAGTACGGCCGCCGGGTCACCGACCGCACCGGCGCCATCGGCATGGCGATCGAGCTGGGCAACCCGAAGCTGGTGTCGATCTCCGACAGCACCGGCACGGAGAACGCGACCACCGGCGGCTACAAGGCCGGTGACGCGAAGAGCAGCAGCCACACCGTCGACCTCACCGCCGGCGTCAACCTGCCGGTCAAGCCGAACGCGGCGCCGCAGCCCGCGGGCGAGCCGAAGCCCGCGTCGGGCTCGGGCGGCGTCGCCGTGGCGGGCAAGATCACGCCGTACTCGTCGTCGAAGACCAGCGCGACCGAGGTCAGCGGCAGCGTCGACCGCAACTACGTCACCCCGCCCAGCGCGCGGACCGTGCTGATCCAGCTCGACGCGGACGTCACCGTGGTCGGCGAGAGCCGGTCGGGCAACGTCGTCTACGGCGGCACCCCGCGCGTCGAAGGCGCCAAGGTCACCCTGCCCGGCGGCGTGTTCGTGCGGGTCAGCGAGGACGTGGCGCGCGAGTTGGGCGTGCTGCCGAAGGTGCAGCCGACGACGCCGCCGCCCTCGTTCGGCACGATGGCGCCGCCGGCCACGCTGACGCCGGACCGGCCCAGCTCGCTCGGCCTGAGCACGCTGGACACCGCGCCGGACCTGTCGGGCCTGGTCTCCGGCCTGATCACCGACCTCAACCAGCGGACCAGCGGTCCGTTCAAGAGCGACCTGGTGCCGGACTCGGTCCTCAAGGACTCGATGAACAACTTCCAGCGGCTGGTCGACTTCACCTCGCCGACGAGCGTCAAGGCGATGATCGACAGCGCGCTGGACGGCGGCGTTCCGCTGCTGCTGCACCAGCCGGGGACGTTCGGCAAGGACACCTACCAGGTCACGCTCAAGGCGAAGGTCAAGGGCGCGCCGGCCTTCTCCGGCGTCGTCAACGACGGCGTCGACATGGAGCACACCATCGCGGGCGCCCGGAAGGCGACCGACGGCCTCGGCCGGTCGACCGGGTGGGGCGTCGGCCTCAAGTCGCCCGGCCTCGCCCAGCCGGGCAGCGCGAACCCGAACGTGTCCGGCGGTGTCGGCGTGATCGCCGCGGCGAACGTCGGCCAGCAGCACAGCAGCAACGTCACGAAGGCCACCACCGAGCAGTTCGGCCACCTGCGCGCGGGCGGCGGCCCGGCCGTGAAGTACACCGTGCCCCTCGAGTTCGAGCTGGTGGTGGAGAAGGGCACCCAGGTCGTCACCAGCGCCACCGCCCCGCCGCAGGACGTCGTGGTGCGGCTGCACGCGGACAACCAGAAGGTGTTCACCCCGGCCGCCACGCCACCGGCCGGCTACACGTCGACCACGACCCGGCAACCGGCCGCGCAGGGCACGCCGCAGGCCGCGACGGCGTGGCAGCAGAACGGCTCACCGGCCACGCTGCCGGCCAAGGCGTCGGTGGAGAACCTGCGCGGGGCCCAGGACCTGCGTGCCGCGGCGATCCGGGCGCTGACCGCGGCGGGCGCGAACGAGGGCATCACCGGCAAGGGCACCGGCCCGCTGAACACCCTGCTGTCGACGCTCAGCTCGGAGAACCTCCAGCCGAGCCTGCCGGGGATGCTCGACGGCCCGTTGGACGTGCCGGGGCTGCACGAGGCCGCGTTGACGTTCGGGCAGCACGCGGACGTGAAGGTCTACGCCAAGCTGGTCAACCCGAGGCTGGGTGGCCTGAGCGACGGCGTGAACCTGGAGAACCCGAAGTCCTCGGTCACCACGACCTCCGGCGAGGCCAAGCACAGCGAGACCGGCGACCTCTCGGCGGGCTGGGCCACCGGCAGCGCCGCGGTCGCGCCGAGCCAGGACCCGAAGGACACCGCGAACTTCGCCACCGGCGGCGTCGAGACCAGGCACGCCGCCGAGGACGCGGAGGCGCTGTCCGGCGGCTCGGCGACCAACAAGACCAACAACCTCAAGCCGCAGGGCCGCACCGGTCTGGTCGACTTCGACGTGGAGTACCGCGTGGTCGCCACGGTCGGCGGCCGGACCAGCGTGGTCGACCTGAGCGTGCCGGGCTCGGCGTCGGTGCGGATGCCGTCGACCGAGGCCGAGACCGTGCTCGGGCGTGACTTCGACGCCGGGCTGAGCAACGCGCAGACCGCGGTCAAGGACACCGCCAAGGCGTGGCGCGACGCGGAGCTGGCGGTCGACAAGGCGCGGCACGACGCGCAGGCCGTGATCAACCGGGTGGCCGCCGACGTCGCCCGGCTCCAGAGCGACCTGACGAGCTCGCAGGTCGACCACAACGACGCGATCGGCCACCAGCTGACCGAGGCCGGCCGCGTGCCCGCCCTGGAGCAGGCCGTCCAGGACGCGCAGACCCGGCGCGACGCGGCGAACGACGTGGTCGCGGACCTGCGCGACCGGATCCCGGGCCTCGACTCGGCCCACCGGGACGCGCAGGTCGCGCTGGCCGACGCCGACGCGGAGGTGCGCTCCACCGGGCGCGACCTGGCGGACGCGAACACTGAGCTGGACGCGGCGCGGGTCAGGCTGGACGACGCGCAGGCGGCGTTGGACGTCGCCCAGGGCGACCTCGACGCGCACCTCGACAACCGCCCCGACGACGCGCC
Organism: Actinosynnema sp. NPDC037264; assembly: GCF_055603705.1. Taxonomy (NCBI): domain Bacteria; kingdom Bacillati; phylum Actinomycetota; class Actinomycetes; order Pseudonocardiales; family Pseudonocardiaceae; genus Actinosynnema; species Actinosynnema sp. NPDC037264. The sequence goes on from NZ_JBVJVK010000040.1 coordinate 20,314, forward strand.
GCCGATCGCCGAGGACAAGGTCGCCAAGGACCTGGTCGGCAAGGTGGACGACGCCCGTGCCGCGCGCGACACCCGGGCGACCGAGGTCGAGACGGCGGTCGAGGTCGCCGACGCGGCGCAGGCCGCGAACACCAGCGCGATCGAGGCGCGGGCCGCCGCGCAGGTCGCGGTCGACCAGGCCCGGACCGCCGCCGAGCAGGCGCGGATCGACCTCGACCGGGCCAACGGCACCCTGGAGACCGCTCAGGGCGAGCTGGACAACGCCGAAACCGGCCTGGAGACCGGCCGTGACGCCGCTCAGCGCACGGCGGGCGCGCAGCAGTCCGCGGCGCTGGCCCACCACCAGGTCGAGAGCACCATCGCGGAACTGGAAGCGGAGATCACCACGGCCGAGGTGGAGCTCGACAAGCGCCGCGCCGAGGCCGACGCCCGCCAGCGCGACTGGTGGAACGCCCGCATCGAGGTCGACCAGCGGATCGCCGACTTCAACCGCCCGACCCCGCCTCCCGCGCCTCCCGCCCCGCCCGCCGGCACGCCGGTCATCACCATCACCCCGCCGGCCGACACGACGACGAACGGGACGCAGCCCGCCTCTTCGTCCACGACGACCAACGGCACGCAGCCCGCCCCGTCGTCCACGACCGACACCACCGCACCACCGGCACCGCCCCGATCGCCCGACACCACCCGATCCACCACGGACGCACCGGCGCCGCCGACCACCCCGTCGACCGCACCGCAGACACCCACATCCGCATCCGCACCGGCACCGGCACCGGCCAAGCCGACCGAGCGGGCCGCCGGCGGTCCCCGTCCCGAGCTGTCCCTGGACGTCCCGCCGACCTCAGCGCCGTCACCGGAGCAGGTCGCCCGGCTCGACGCCCTGGCCGCCGACCTCGCCGAGTCCAACGCGATGCGCGACCGCAACGGCTACCGGCCCGCCGTGGTCGAGGTCTCCGGCCCCCACGCCCGAGCCGTCGCCGACGTGCTCACGGCCAAGGGCATCGACGCCACCGTCCGCGACACGAACGGCACCACCACCGACGTGCACGTGGACCACGACCTGCGCCGCCCCGACGGCTGGACGCCGCCCGAAGCGCCCAAGGGCGTGAAGGTCACCGACACCGTCATCACCTCACCCGCGCCGCAGGGGCCGCACCCGGTCCTGGACAACCCGGACTGGCGGCACAGCACCGCGCCCGGCGCCGACTGGTTCGACCCGAAGCCGGACGCCGCCACCTCCGCCGACATCCGGACCGCGCGCGCGGACGCCCCCGTCACCAGCACCGTCCGCGGCGAGGACGGCGGTGTCCTGGACAGCACCACCATCGGTCCCGACGGCGTGAGCATGAAGGCGTGGCGCGGTCCGATCGCCTACGACACCCGCGTGCTGGACGTCAACGGCGTGCCGGTGCGCGACTTCACCGTCAAGGTCTTCCTCGACCCCGCCGGCAACGCCACCCCCGACCAGGTCTCCGAGGTCCGCAACCGCACCAGGCAGGGCGTCGAGGCGCTGTTCAACAACGGCAGCCGGCTGCCCAGCGGCGAGCAGTTCCACGTCACCGTCGAGTTCACGGACGACCCCGCCGACGCGCACGGCAGCATCACCGTGACCGCCCCCGAGGGCCGCGCCAACCAGCTGAACTGGCCCGTCGACTCCGACGCCCGCACGCTCGGCCACGAGGTCGGCCACTTCCTCGGCCTGCACGACGAGTACTTCGAGACCGGCGACGTCAAGCCGATCTTCCAGCACCAGGACGGCAAGGGCCGCGTCGTCGACGACAACGCGCCCATGACGGCCGACCTCGACGCGCCGGACGCGAGCGTCAAGCCGCGCAACCTGTGGCTGGTCGAGAACCGGATGCACGCGCTGGAGTCGTTCAACCCGCCGGGCACGCCCCCGACCACCACGCCGAGCACCACGCCCGCCCAGGACGCCGACGTGCGGCCGCCGAACGCGCCGCGCCTGCCGTTCCGCCGCACCACCCCGAACCCGGTCATCGGTCTGGCCAGGATCACCCCGCCCACCCCGGGCTGGGTGCTGACCGCCACCAACCTGCCGGACTTCTTCCAGCACAACCAGGGCCTCGGCTCGATCGCACCGGTCGACGTGCGGGGCGCCGCCAGGGTCGCGGGCGCGATCGACGGCCTCGACGCCAAGGACGCGGCCCGCATCGAGACCGCGATCGGCTCCGACTTCGAGTCGTTCCTCGGGCACGGCCGCGACTTCCAGGTCAAGGTCGGCGGTCGCTGGTACGAGGCCCACGTGCAGGCCACGATGCTCCCGCCGGCCGATCAGGCCACCGCGGTCGAAACGCCGTCCACCAACACCAAGGTGGACATGACCGCGCTGGGCGGCACGAGCACGTCCACGACCAACACCCTGGCCACCGCCAACGACGTCGGCGGCGCCGCCACGGCCGGTGTCGCGGTCGGACCGTACGGCTCGCTCGGCGGCAAGGCCCAGCTCGCCACCCCCGCCACCGCCCACGTCAGCTCGACGTCCACAGTGGACCAACGGGCGATCCGCTCGGGCGAGTACTCCACGCAGGCCAAGGTCCCGGTCAGCTACCAGATCACGCTCACCGACGCCCACGGCGTCGCCCAGGCCCCGATCACCGTGGACTCCACCCCCGCCGACCCGGTCGACGTCACGCTCCAGATCCCCGACGACCTCACCACCATCGTGGAGTCGAACCCGACCCTCGCCCAGAACCCGAACGCCCCCACCGGCGACTGGGGCGCGCGGTTGGAGCACCCGGTGCCGGAGACCGTCGCGGTCACCGACCCCGGCAAGGCGTTCACCGACGTGGCGGCCAAGCTGCACCCGTCCATCGTGAAGATCGGCTCACCCGGCCGCGCCGCGCTCCAGACGTTCCTGAGCCCGACCACGATCCGCGACAACCTCGGCGCGATGCTCAACGGCTGGGTGACCTCGCCGGACCTGGTCAGCCCCCACGCGAGCAAGGGCGCCGCGGTCCAGGCGCACGCGACGCTGCGCACCGCCGAACTCGTCGGCGTGCACGACTCCACCCAGCTGCGGCTGCACGAGACCACGTCGTACAGCACTGGCGTCACCGCGACGACCAAGACCGGGTTCGACGCCAACGCGAGTGTCGGCGGCGGCGCCATCGTGCCGAACCAAGTCGGCGGCCGGGGCGGCGTCACCGTGGGCTACTCGGCCCGCACCGCGGAGTCCTCGAACGCGGGCACGAACACCAGCAACCGCACCGGCATCCAGCTCAAGGGCCAGACCGGCCTGTACAAGGTGACGGCCGACGTCGAGGTGCGCACACCCAGCGGCGACAACGTCATCGTCCCGGTGACCACCTACATGCGCATCGGCACGCCGGAAGCGGCGGCGCTGAACCTGCCGGTGCCGGAGGGCACGCCCACCGGCATCGCCAAGCCGACGGCGCAACCGCGGTGGGCGCCGCCGTACGTGGACGGCGCGTTCGCCGCGGGCAACGTGAAGGTGGGCGACTTCGAACCCGCCTCCCGGGTGCAGCCGCAGGTCGAGGCGGCGCTGAAGAACGTCAAGGGCCTATCGGACCTGCTGCCGAACTGGAACAACCCCCAGGCGAACCCGCGCAGCAGCAAGGGCCAGGGCTTCGGGGACGTGTCACGGCAACTGGCCAACCAGCGCAAGCTGGACCAGTTGTCGCCGACCGCGCTCAAGTCCAACATGGACGGTCTGCTCGGACCGGGCGTCCAGGTCCAGCTGAAGAGCTCCGACGCCACCACCGACACCTACGTCAACATCACGGTCAAGGCGAAGATCGACAACACCAGGCACCTCGGGCAGGCGGACGCGCGCAACGTGCGCGGCTCGTCGTCCAGCGGGCCGAAGCTGGACAGCACCACCGCCACCACCAAGGGCTGGAGCGGCGGCGTCGAGGGCCTGGTCGTCATCCCGGTCAAGGGCGCCACCACCACGGTGACCCCGACGCCGCAGGTCGGCGTGAAGTACAACCACTCGTGGACGACGAAGAACACCGGCGGCCCCACGGTGAACAGCACCTCGCTGAACGTCGGCAGCCCGAACGCGCAGGTGTTCGCGAGCGACGTGGAGTTCGAGGTCGAGATCACCACGTTCACCCGGCCGCGGTCGTGGCTGCGGCGGGTGACACCCGGCCTGCCCGGACAGCACGCGCCGCAGCCGCGCGTGGTGGCGCGCACGGTCGGCGCGTCGATCGACCCGACCGCGCGGAACAACCCCCAAATCCTGCCGCAGATCCACGGCGCGGCGACCCTGTGGGTGTCCGACGGCTCGGCGATGAAGTCGGACCCGTCCGGCTTCAGGCCCGGCGACCCGGTGGTGACCGCGCTGACCGAAGCGCCCACCGTCAAGGACCTGCTCACCACCCGGACAGGGCCGAAGTCGCCGGAGTTCCTGCACGTCGAAGCGGTGGCGAACACCACTGCCCTGCGCGACGCGGCAGTCGACGCGCTCAACCGGGCAGCGGGCAAGGACTCGGCGCTGACCGTGCCCGGCACCGAGGCGCGCAACCAGATCGACCGCATGTTCAGCCCGGAGAACGTGAAGGCCAACCTGCGCAAGATGGTCGAGACCGGGATGCAGGAGCAGAGCCTCCGGTACGACCGACGGGTCACCGACCGCACCGGTTCGGTCGGCGTGTCGATGAAGCTCGGCAACCCCAAGCTGGTGTCGATCTCCGACGACACCGGCACCGAGAACGCGATCACCGGCGGCTACAAGGCGGGCGACGCCAAGTCGGTGAGCCGGTCGGTCGACATCACCGGTGGCGTGAACGTCATGGTCAAACCGACCCCCACCGCGCCACCCCCGGGCGAGCCGACCCCGGCCAGCGGTGCCGGCGGCGTGGCCGGGATCGGCAAGTACACCCCGTGGTCGGACTCGAAGGCCGAGGCGCGGGAGATCAGCGGCAGCGTCGACCGCAACGTCGTGACACCGGGCACGGCCAGGACCGTGCTGGTGCAGTTGGACGCGGACGTGACGATCGTCGCCGAGAGCCGGGCGGGCAACGTGTTCCACGGGGGCACGCCGCACGTCGAGGGCTCCACCGTGACGCTGCCGAAGTCGGTGTTCGTGCGGGTCAGCGAGGACGTGGCACGTGAGATGGGCGTGCTGCCGAACGTCAAACCGGACGTCAGCACGCCCTCCTTCCCGACGATGGCGCCGCCGAGGACGCTGGCCGTCGACGAGCCCGGCGCGCTCGGCCTGTCCGCCGTCGAGCAGGTGCCGGACCTGAACGGCGTGGTGACCGACCTGATCGCGGACGTGAACCAGAAGACGGGAAAGCTCTTCGGTGACCCGCTGGTGCCCGATTCGGTGCTGAAGGACTCGATGAACAACCTCCAGCGCCTGGTCGACTTCAGCTCGCCGACCAGCGTCAAGGCGATGATCGACAGCGCGCTGGACGGCGGCGTGCCGCTGCTCGTGCACCAGCCGGGCACGTTCGGCAACGACACGTACCAGGTCACGCTGCGCGCGAAGACGGGCGAGCCGCGGTTCGACCGGGTCGTCAACGACGGCGTCGACATGGAGCACACCACCGCCACCGCGGAGAAGGTCACCGACGGCCAGGGCCGGGGCAAGGGGTGGGGTGTCGGGTTCAAGGCGCCGGGCCTGTTCCAGCCGAGCAGCGCGAACCCGAACCTGTCCGGCACGGTGGGCGCGATCGCATCGGCCGGCTTCAACCACGCGCAGAGCAGTTCGATCACCGACGCCACCACCCGGCAGTTCGGCCACCTGCGCGCGGGCGGCGGCCCGGCGGCGAAGTACACCGTGCCGGTCGAATTCGAACTGGTGGTGGAGAGGGGCGCTCGGGTCGTCGCCACGAGGACCAGCCCCGCGCAGGACATGGTCGTCCGGCTGCACGCGGACAACCTGAAGGTCGACGGCATCACCACGCCGAACTACCCCTACATGGCGGCGGCGATCAAGCGCAGCCCCGACTTCGGCGTGCCGAGCGCCGCGACGGCGTGGCAGCGGACGAACGACCCGGCCACCCTGCCGCCGGGCGCATCGGTGGAGAACCTCCGCGGCACGAAGGACCTGCGGGACGCGGCGCTGCGCGCGTTGACCGAGGCGGGCGCGAACCAGGGCATCACCGGCAAGGGCTCCGGGCCGCTGAACACGCTGCTGTCGACGTTGAGCCCGGAGAACCTCCAGCCGAACCTGCCCGGGATGCTGGACGGTCCGCTGGACGTGCCCGGCCTGCACGAGGCGGCGCTGACGTTCGGGCAGCACGCCGACGTCAAGGTCTACGCGAAGCTCGTCAACCCGCGGCTCGGCGCGCTGAGCGACGGCGTGAACCTGGAGAACCCGCGCTCCACCGTGAGCACGACCAGCGGCGAGGCGAAGGTCAGCCAGAACGCCGACGTGTCGCTGGGCCTGGCGACGGGCAGCGTCGCCGTGAAGCGGAACGACGACCCGGCCGACACCCTCAACTTCACCACCGGCGGTGTGGAGGTCCGGCACGCGAGCGAGGACTCGCAGGCCGTCTCCGGCGGCGCGACCGACAACAAGGTCAACAACCTCAAGCCGCAGGGCCGGTCCGGGCTCGTCGAGTTCGACGTCGAGTACCGGGTGGTCGCCACCATCGGCGGCAAGACCGGCGTGGTGGACCTGGCGGTGCCCGCCTCGGCCGCGGTGCGGATGCCCGCCCCGGAGGCGGAGGCCGTGCTCGGTCACGCGTTCGACCCGGAACTCAGCGCCGCCCAGGACGACGTGAAGAGCGCGGCGAAGGCGTGGCGGGACGCGGAGATCGCGGTCGACAAGGCCCGTCACGACGCGCAGGACACCATCAACGAGGTGGCGGCCGAACTCGCCAAGACCGACAGCACGCTCACCGACCTCGAACTCGAGCTCAACACCGCGATCGAGACCGGCCTCACCGCGTCCGGCAAGGTCGGTGACCTGACGACCGACGTCGAGGACTCCCGCGAGGCCGTGGCGAAGGCGGAGGAGCGGGTCAAGGACCTGAGCGGCAAGATTCCCGGGCTGCAGGACGCGGTGCTGACGGCGAACAACGTCCTCCGCGACCGGAACGGCGACGTCATCGACAGCGCCGATGCCGTCGCCGACCTGAAAGAACGACTGAAGACGACCCGTGACCGGCTGACCACGGCGAACGACGCCCTGCTGACCGCCGAGCAGGCCCTGTCCCAGCACTGGACCACGCCACCCGCCGAGGACGCGCCGCCGGTGGACCCCGCGGTCGAGCAGGGCCTGCGGAGCGCGGTCGACTCGGCCCGCACCGCCCGCGACGGCCTCAAGACCGAGGCCAAGAGGCTGGCCGAGGAACTCGGTGAGGCGCACGAGCAGCACAAGAAGGACCTGGAGGACCAGCAGGACGCCAAGGAAGCCGCCACCAGCGCCAAGGAGGCCCTGGACGCGGCGACCGAGGCCCTGCGCCTGGCGCAGGACGGCTACACCACCGCGAACGACAACCTCACCGAGGCCCAGCACAACCTGCGCGAGCAGAAGAAGATCGTGCACGACGGGGCCAAGGCGCGCTCCGACGCGCAGCAGCGGCACGACGCCCTGGTCGCCGCCCGTGACGCGCAGGAGGCCCGCATCACGGCAGCCGAGGTGGAGCTGAACGCCAAGCGCGGCGAGGCGGACGCCAAGCAGCAGACCTGGTGGGACGCCAAGAGCGTGGTGGACCAGCGGGTCGACGCCTTCAACGCCGCACCACCGGCAGCCCGGCCGGTTCCAGCACCTGCCGACCACGCGTCCGCCACCGCCCGGTCCTCGGTGCCCCCGACGACGACCCCGACCTCCACCCGGCCGGCGCCGCCCGCGCCGCCGGTCGACGGTTCCCCGGACTTCCGGACGACCGGCAGCGCACCGTCCATTCCGGACACCGCCCGCACGTCGGGCGACCCCGTCCCCGGCAACCCGCCGAACCCGGCGCTCCCGGAACCCACGCCGTTCCACGACGGTACGGGCGGCGGGCAGCCGGAGCACGGGCCGGTCACGTCCGGACACGTCGAGGAGGCGCTGCGGCACTTGCGGTTCACCGCCGACGACCTGGCGACGGCGCCGCCGCCGACTCCCGGCGGCCTGTACGCGGCGGTCGGTCACGTCACCGCCATCCCACCGGCGACGCTCCGGCGCGACGTGGTGAGCACGTCGATCGGCCAGGTCGAGCAGGTGGCGGACTACACCGCCACCCACTCGATGCGCAAGAGCCAGCTGTACAGCGCGCTGGTCGAGAACGTGAACTGGGCGCTCAGGGATCCGGCGGAGAACGTCCGGGCGGGTCATGCCCGCGACCTCGCGGGTCGGCTCATCGCAACCCGGTTGGGCGTCAACCTGGTCATCCACCTGCCCGGTGTGCCGCAGCCGCTGCGGCTGCCGCCATTCACCGGCCCGGTCCAGCCCGAGGTGCACGTCGACCTCGTCGTGGTGGGCGGGGTGGCTACCTACCGACCCCGCTGACCAGGACTGAAGGTCCGCAATGGACGACGCAGGTCACTCTTCCGAGTGGCCTGCACCGCACAGCGGGGTGCCTGGAGGCGTGAGGCGAATCGATACAGCAGCCGTCGGGTGTCTCGTCGCTCACAGACGGGTCGGGCTGTTGGGTCGGGTGGCTCGAGCGGGTCTAGCATCCGGGGGTCAAGGTCCGCGTACGCACGTACCGGAGACCAGTCCACCACTGACGCTGGAGGCCGTTGCGCATGGCCGGCACCACCGCACCCGAGCGGGCGGGCACCTCTAAAGGGGGCGGAACGCTCTACCGCGGCGACCTGGGGATGTGGTCCTGGGTCGCGCACCGCATCACCGGTGTGTTGACGTTCTTCTTCCTGTTCGCGCACGTCCTGGACACCGCGCTGGTGCGGGTGTCGCCGGACGCGTACGACAAGGTCATCGAGACCTACAAGAACCCGATCGTCAACCTGTTCGAGGTCGGCCTGGTCGGCGCGGTCCTCTACCACGCGCTCAACGGCATCCGCGTGATGCTCGTCGACTTCTGGGAGAAGGGCGCGCGCTACCAGAAGCAGATGTTGTGGGTGGTGCTCGGCATCTGGGTGCTGGTGATGATCCCGGGCACCTACTACATGATGGTCCGCACGGTTACCGACCTGCTCGGTGGGGGTCACTGATCATGAGCGAACTGACCCTGGCCAAGCCGCGCGCACCGCGCCGCCCCGCCGCCCGCCGCAGCAACTTCGAGCTGTACAGCTGGCTGTTCATGCGCATCTCGGGTGTCGCGCTGGTGGTGCTGGTGCTCGGGCACCTGTTCATCATGAACATCCTCGACGGCGGCGTGCACCGCATCAACTTCGGCTTCGTCGCCGGCCGCTGGGCCTCGCCGTTCTGGCAGATGTGGGACCTGGCCATGCTGTGGCTGGCCCAGATCCACGGCGGCAACGGCCTGCGCACCGTGATCAACGACTACGCCCGCAAGGACGCGACCCGGTTCTGGCTCAAGGTGCTGCTCTACGTCTCGATGGTGCTGATCATCGCCCTCGGCACGTACGTGATCTTCACCTTCGACCCGAACATCACCGACTGACCCGCTGCGGGGAGTGCTCAGAGCCATGCAGTTCCACAAGTACGACGTCGTCATCATCGGCGCGGGTGGCGCCGGGATGCGCGCGGCGATCGAGTCCGGCCAGCGCGCCCGCACGGCCGTGCTCACCAAGCTCTACCCCACGCGTTCCCACACGGGCGCCGCGCAGGGCGGCATGTGCGCCGCGCTGGCGAACGTGGAGGAGGACAACTGGGAGTGGCACACCTTCGACACGATCAAGGGCGGTGACTACCTGGTCGACCAGGACGCCGCCGAGATCATGGCGAAGGAGGCCATCGACGCGGTCCTCGACCTGGAGAAGATGGGCCTGCCGTTCAACCGCACGCCCGAGGGCAAGATCGACCAGCGGCGGTTCGGCGGCCACACCCGCAACCACGGCGAGGCGGCCGTGCGCCGGGCGTGCTACGCGGCCGACCGCACCGGCCACATGATCCTGCAGACGCTGTACCAGAACTGCGTCAAGCACGGCATCGAGTTCTTCAACGAGTTCTACGTGCTCGACATCTGCATGACCGAGACCGCCGACGGCCCGGTGTGCACCGGCGCGGTGGCCTACGAGCTGGCGACCGGCGAGATCCACGTCTTCCAGGCCAAGTCCGTGGTGTTCGCCACCGGCGGCTTCGGCAAGGTCTTCAAGACCACCTCCAACGCGCACACGCTGACCGGCGACGGCATGGGCATCGTGTTCCGCAAGGGCCTGCCGCTGGAGGACATGGAGTTCTACCAGTTCCACCCGACCGGTCTGGCGGGCCTCGGCATCCTCCTCACCGAGGGCGCCCGGGGCGAGGGCGCGATCCTGCGCAACGCGTCCGGCGAGCGGTTCATGGAGCGCTACGCCCCCACCATCAAGGACCTCGCGCCGCGCGACATCGTCGCCCGCTCGATGGCCCTGGAGGTGCTGGAGGGCCGCGGCGCCGGCCCGAACAAGGACTACGTCCTCCTCGACTGCACCCACCTGGGCGCCGAGGTGCTGGAGACGAAGCTCCCCGACATCACCGAGTTCGCCCGCACGTACCTCGCGGTCGACCCGGTGACGGAGCCGGTGCCGGTCTACCCGACCGCGCACTACGCGATGGGTGGCATCCCGACCAACGTGCACGGCGAGGTGTTGCGGGACAACGACAACGTCGTGCCCGGCCTCTACGCCGCCGGCGAGTGCGCGTGCGTGTCCGTGCACGGCGCGAACCGGCTCGGCACGAACTCGTTGCTGGACATCAACGTGTTCGGCCGCCGCGCGGGCATCGCCGCCGCCGAGTACGCGCTGGCGCACGACCACGTCGAGCTGCCCGAGAACCCGGCGGCCCAGGTCGAGGCGCAGGTGGCGCTGGTGCTGTCCGAGCACGGCGAGGAGCGGGTGGCGGACATCCGCACCGAGCTGCAGGCCACCATGGACGCCAACGCGTCGGTGTACCGCACCGAGGACACGCTCAAGACGGCGCTGCACGACGTGCAGGCGTTGAAGGAGCGCTACCAGCGGATCACCGTGCAGGACAAGGGGAAGCGGTTCAACACCGACCTCCTGGAAGCCGTCGAGCTGGGCTTCCTCCTGGAGCTGGCCGAGGTTCTCGTCGTGGGCGCGCTGGCGCGCAAGGAGTCCCGCGGCGGTCACGCGCGCGAGGACTACCCGAACCGCGACGACACGAACTTCATGCGCCACAGCATGTACTACAAGCAGGGCGACGGCTTGGCGGCCGACATCCGGCTCGACTACAAGCCCGTGACGTTCACCCGGTACCAGCCGATGGAGCGCAAGTACTGATGACCGCTACCGCTGAAGTGTCCACCGGCTCGCGCGGGAACCAGCCCCCCGTGCCGGACGGCGCGATCACCGTCACCCTGAAGGTGCGCCGGTTCAACCCGGAGTTCGACGACGAGCCGCGCTGGGACTCGTTCGAGATCCCGGCCCTGCCGTCGGACCGCGTGCTGAACCTGCTGCACTACGTGAAGTGGTACCTCGACGGGACGCTGACGTTCCGCCGGTCGTGCGCGCACGGCATCTGCGGCTCGGACGCGATGCGCATCAACGGCGTGAACCGGCTGGCGTGCAAGGTGCTGCTGAAGGACCTGCTGGCGAGCGGCGGCAAGCCGACCACGATCACCATCGAGCCCATCAAAGGGCTGCCGGTCCACAAGGACCTGCTGGTCGACATGGAGCCGTTCTTCGAGGCGTTCAAGGCGGTCAAGCCGTACCTCATCACGTACGGCAACGAGCCGACGCGCGAGCGGGTCCAGTCCATCGCCGACCGCGAGCGGTTCGACGACACCACCAAGTGCATCCTGTGCGCGGCGTGCACCACGTCGTGCCCCGTGTACTGGACCGAGGGCTCGTACTTCGGCCCGGCGGCGATCGTGAACGCGCACCGGTTCATCTTCGACAGCCGTGACGAGGGCGCCGAGGAGCGCTTGGACATCCTCAACGACGTCGACGGCGTGTGGCGCTGCCGGACCACCTTCAACTGCACCGACGCGTGCCCGCGCGGCATCCAGGTCACGAAGGCCATCCAGGAGGTCAAGCGCGCCCTCCTCTTCAAGCGCACCTGACCCCACCGCACCCGACGCGAAGGGCCCCCGAGCACCTCGGGGGCCCTTCTCTCGTCCGTGGGCCGGGTACCCCGAGTTCAACGCCCAGGACGGGCACCCGGCGCGGACTTCGGCCCTGGTGCCGTCCTGGGCGTCGAACTCACCGGTCCTGGAGGTTCGACAGGCGGGACCGGAACGTTCGACTCGCGGTCAGGGTTGGTTCTGGGCGGCCGCGCGGGCGGCGCGGGCGGCTTTGGCGCGGCGGTTGCGCAGGTACATCACCAGGCCCAGGAGCAGGCCGAGGCCGGCGACGGCGGTGATCGGGCCGCCCACGTTGCCGAACGCCGTCTGCATGGCGGAGGGCTGGGTGCCGTCCGGGCTGGAGTTGGCGACCTCGCCGACACCGGCGCTGGTCGGCGTCGGCCGGGGCTCGGTGGTCTTCTTCTTCGCCTGCGGCGCGCCCTCGACCAGCCTGCCGACCGGGTTGCCCGACGCGGCGGGTTCCAGGGCGAAGCCGTAGTCGAGCAGGCGGGCGGCCTGGTCGGTCATCCGGACCGGCTGCTGCTGGCCCCGCAGCAGCACGACCACGAGCCGCTTGCCGTTGCGCTCGGCCGCACCCACGTAGGTGTGCTGCGCGTCGTCGGTGAACCCGGACTTGCCGCCCAACGCACCCTGGTACGTGGTCAGCAGCCGGTTGTCGTTGACGATCGGCACGGTCCCGTTGCCGTTGGCCGCCGGGAAGTCGATCCGCTGCGTCATCACGGCCTTGACGAAGTCGGGGTACTTCATCGCCTCGCGGTAGATCAACGCCACGTCGTAGGCCGACGTGGACGTGCCCGGCGCGTCCAGCCCGGACGGCGTCACGGCCCGCGTGTCCAGCGCGCCCAGCTCGGCCGCCAGGGCGTTCATCTTCCGGATCGCCGACGGCACCCCGCCGAGCCGACGGGCCAGCGCGTGCGCCACGTCGTTGCCCGACGCCATGACCAGCGCCTGGAGCATCTGCTCGACGCTGTACTCGGCGCCGTTGCGCAGCCCGATGCAGGTGCACTCCTGCGCGAGGTCCTCCGGCGTCGCCGCCACCGTGGCGTCGGGCGCCAGCTCCTTGGCCACCACCATCGCCAGCAGCACCTTGATCACCGACGCGGGCCGCTGCCGGCCGTGCGGGTCGAGGGCCGCGAGCACGGCGCCGTTGTTCATGTCGGCGAGCAGCCAGCTCTTGGCCGTGATGCCGTCCGGCGGCACGGGCGCGTTCGGTGGCAGCACGAGACCGCACTCACCGAGGCGCTGTCCCCCGATCGGGCTCTCCGGTACCTCGATCGGTGGTGGAGGCTTCTCGCCTGGCGCCACCTGTTCGGAGGTGTCGACCGGTGGGGGCGGTGACACCTTGTTCTCGCAGGCCGGCTGTGCGGCCGCGACCGGTGCGGCCACGAACGACGCGCCGGCCATCAGCGCACAAGCAGCCAGGACCAGGGCAACGGGCCGTCGGAACGCGGAGGAACGCACCCGCCCAGGCTATCCACCCCGGATGAGTGACCTGCACCCGCCACGTCCGATACTGCTCCGGTGAAGCTCTCCCGCGGCATGTCCGTGTTCCTGCTTGCCTTCGGGGTGTGGTCCTGGGTGATCTGGCCGACCTTCCTGCGCAACATCTGGAAGGACCCCCGTTCGTGGGACGGCGGCCCGACCACGTTCTTCACCGTCCACCTGCTGCTCGTTGTCGCGTCGCTCACATTCGGCACGGTCATCGGTGTGCTGGGCGTGCGCGGGCTGCGGGCGGCCAGAAGCGCCAAGAGCGAGTAAACCCACCACACCTGGAGGCTCCGCCGTGGAGTTCGTGCGCCTACTGCTGGTGTTCCTGCACCTGCTCGGCATGGGCATGCTGATCGCGATGTTCTTCGTCCAGCGCCGGTCCGGGGCCGACGCCCCGCTGAACAACGGCTGGCTGCACGGCAGCGCGTTGCAGCTGCTCACCGGCCTGGCGCTGATGGGCCTGGCCCCGGTGACCGACCAGGACTACAACGACATCAAGATCGGCGTGAAGCTGCTGGTCCTGGTCGTCATCGCGGCGCTGGTCGCGCTCAACCTGAAGAAGAAGCCCGCCGCCTGGCTCACGCCCGTGCTGGCCGGCCTCGTCGTGGTGAACGTCGGCATCGCCGTCTTCTGGACGTAGGCGCGGACCTCAACGCCGCCGGAACAACGCACCCAGCAGCAGCCCCGCGCCGACCAGCCCGACGGCGGCGCGGGGGCTGGGCCCGGACCGCACCTCCACCACGGGCCGGATCACGGCCGGCGGTGGCGCCGCCGGCGGCTCCTTGACCGCGTTCTCCCGCGCCGTGGCCGTCCACGCGGTGATGAACAGCAGGAACTGCGCCACCAGGTTCGCGAACACCAGCACACCGATGACCGGCCCGAACGCCGCACCGGCCGGTGAGCTCGTGACGCTGCTCAGGTAGATCGTCGCGACCTGCTTGAGGGTCTCGAACCCGATCGCCGCCGCCGCGGCGCCCTTGACCGCGCTGCGCCAGCCGACGGGCTCGCGCGGCAGCTTGGCCAGCACCCAGAGGAACACCAGCCAGTTCGCGACCAGCGCCAGCGCGATCGTGCCGATCTTCAGCATCGCCTCGGCCCACCCGACGCCGTCCAGGCCGACCCACCGCAGCACCAGCTCGGCGAACCCGCTGCCCGCGGCCGTCAGGCCGAACGACACCACCAGCGCCAGCCCGAGGCTGATCAGCGCCAGGAAGTCCTTCGCGATCGTCTTCAGGAACGGTCGGTCGGCCTTCGCGTGGCCCCACTGCGCGGTCAGCGCGTCACGCAGGTTGCTCATCCAGCCGAGGCCGGAGTAGGCGGCGGCCAGCAGGCCGAGCACGCCGACCGTGCCCTTGGACTCGATGGCCTGCTCGACCACCTCGTTGATGGTGTTGCCGAGCGTGCCCGGCACCGCCTCCGCGATGGAGGCCTTCAGCTCGTCGAGCAGGCCCGGCTCCGAGGCGAGCACGAAACCGGCGACGGCGAAGCCGATCATCAGCATGGGCACGAGCGACAGCACGCTGAAGTACGTCACCGCCGCCGCGTAGTGCGCCCCGTACTGCTCGCTGTACCGCTCGGCGGCCCGGAACAGGTGGTCGAGCCAGGGCCGCTGACGACGCATCCGGTCGAGCTTCGACTCGGTCCCACCCTTTTCCGCCACACGGAAAAGTTAATGCGTCAGGTGATCACACGCCACTCGACAGGAAGCCGATCCGGTCGTAGGCCCGCGCCAGCGTCTTCGCGGCCACGCCGCGCGCCCGTTCCGCGCCGCGCGCCAGCACCTTGTCCAGCTCGGCGGTGTCGTCCAGGTACTCGGCCACCCGCGCCCGGACCGGCGTGACGAACTCGGTGAACACCTCGCCGAGGTCCTTCTTCAGGTCCCCGTAGCCCTTGCCGTCGTAGTCCGCGACCAGGGACTCGATCGACCGCCCGGTCAACGCCGAGTAGATCACCAGCAGGTTGCTCACGCCGGCCTTGTGCTCGGGGTCGTACACGATCTCGCGGCCGGTGTCCGTGACCGCCGACCTGATCTTCTTGGCCGACCGCTTCGGGTCCTCCAGCAGCTCCACCACGCCCGCCGGCACGGACTTCGACATCTTCGACGTCGGGTCCTGGAGGTCGTAGATCTTCGCGGTGTCCTTGACGATGAAGGGCTCGGGCAGCCGGAACGTCTTGCCGTAGCGGGTGTTGAACCGCTGCGCCAGGTCGCGGGTCAGCTCGAGGTGCTGCCGCTGGTCCTCGCCGACCGGCACGTGGTGCGCCTGGTAGAGCAGGATGTCCGCGGCCTGCAGGATCGGGTACGTGAACAGGCCGACGCCGATGGCCGACTCCTGCCGCGCGGACTTGTCCTTGAACTGGGTCATCCGGCTGGCCTCGCCGAAACCGGTCAGGCACTGCAGCACCCAGCCGAGCTGGGCGTGCTCCGGCACGTGCGACTGCACGAACAGCGCCGAGCGGTCCGGGTCGATGCCGAGCGCGAGCAGCTGCGCGGCCGACACGCGGGTGTTCTGGCGGAGCACCTTGGGATCCTGCTCGACGGTGATCGCGTGCAGGTCGACGACGCAGTAGAACGCGTCGTGCGTCTCCTGCAGCGCCACCCACTGGCGGAGCGCGCCGAGGTAGTTGCCGAGGTGGAAGGAGCCCGCGGTCGGCTGGATGCCGGACAGCACGCGGGGGCGGCTCACCGGAGCCGGGTTCTCGACAGGCTGGCCCACGGCCTCGCCTGCGGCGTTCTCCGTAGAGTTTTCGACGGCCACGGGAGGATTCTCCCAGGCCGATCAGACCCCCGTGGTGGCGGGCCGCACCTCGGCCGGGTCCCCGCCGTCGACCGCCGGGGTGGTGGCGACGGGCTGGTTCGCCGCCGTGCGGACCACCGCGGTTCTCCGCCGCCGGACCAGACCGGCCACGAGGCCGATCCCGCCGAGCGCCACCGCGGCGATGCCGACCGGTGCTTCGAGGGAGACGGGGTCCGCCACCGCGCCGTCGGCCGCCACCGCGACACCTTCGACGACCAGGGAAGACGCCGCGCCCAGGACCAGACCCAGGACCGCACCGCGACCGCGCACCGCCCAGCCTCCTCACCAACACCGTGCCACTCCACCGAGGAGTGAACCTTGTTGACGGACGGCCGCGAACCTACCGAAGCTGTGGGGCTCGGGTGTTCGGTTCAGGTAAACACGACCGGCGGCAGACTAACCACAGCCGCCCTCACCCGTCCCCGCAGGGGGTTACCTCACGACGTCGACTCGGCCATATGTCGTAGTCCGCTGCCGGGCCGGGCGACCGGCCAACGCCGCCGTCGCGTGCAGCTCCACGGCCGTCCGGGCGGAGCCGTGTTCGGAGCCGGCCATGCGGCTGATGGTCTCTTCCATGAGGGTGCCGCCGAGGTCGTTGGCGCCGCCCCGGAGGACTTCGGCGGTGCCGTCGTCGCCGAGCTTGACCCAGGAGCACTGGACGTTGTCGACGCGGCCGTGCAGGGCCAGGCGGGCGAAGGCGTGCACGGCCCGGTTGTCCCGCCGGGTGGGGCCGGGGCGGGCGACGCCGGCGAGGTAGATGGGGGCGTTGCGGTGCACGAACGGCAGCCCGACGAACTCGGTCAGGCCGCCGGTGCGGTCCTGCAACGCCGCCAACGCCCGGAAGTGGCCGAGCCAGTGCCCGGGATGGTCCACGTGGCCGTACATCATCGTGGAGGAGGACCGGATGCCGACCTCGTGCGCGGTGGCGACGACGTCGAGCCAGGTGGCGGCGGGGAGTTTGCCCTTGGTCAGCACCCAGCGGACGTCGTCGTCGAGGATCTCGGCGGCCGTGCCGGGGATGGTGTCCAGACCGGCCTCCCGCAACTCGGTCAACCATTCGCGGACGCTGACGCCGGCTTTGGTGGCGGCGGCGACGATCTCCATCGGACTGAAGGCGTGCACGTGCATGCCGGGCACGCGGGTCTTGATCGCGCGGACGACGTCGGCGTAGTAGGTGACCGGCAGTTTCGGGTCGATGCCGCCCTGCATGCACACCTCGGTCGCGCCCGCGTCCCACGCCTCCTGCGCCCGGTCGGCCACCTCGGCGATCGAGAGCCGGAACGCGTCCGCGTCCCGCTCACGCTGCGCGAACGCACAGAACCGACACCCGACATAACAGACATTCGAGAAATTGATGTTCCGGTTCACCACATACGTGACATCGTCGCCGACCACCTCGGCACGCAACTCGTCCGCAAGCCTCGTCATCGTCTCCAACGCCGCACCGTCGGCGGTGAGCAGCGCCATCGCGGCCTCGGTGTCGTCGAGGATCCCGGCCGGGTTGTCCGCGGCGAGACGCAGGGCGCGGGCGGTGTCCTCCGGCAACCGTTCGATCGCCTTGGGGACCGTCAACGACGCCCAGTCGCCGTAGACGCTGTCGAAGTCGCCACGCCGGTCCTCGGTGCGACCCTCGGTGTCGATGGCGGTGTTCAGGTCCGCGCGGCCGTAGGTGTCCAGACCACCATCGGGTTCCTGCCACTCACGACCCACGACCGGGGCGTCGGGGTCGGCCAGGCCGTCTGCGCGGGACAGGGCGGAGACGTGGGCGGTGAGGCGGGTGTCGATCCACTGCCCGGCGGTAGCCGTCACATAGCGGGGATAGACCGCGAGCCGTTCCTGGAGGTCGAAGCCCGCTGCCCGGGTGTGTTCAGCCAGGGTGTCGACGTGGGGCCAGGGGCGTTCGGGGTTGACGTGATCCGGGGTCACCGGCGACACACCACCCCAGTCGTCGATACCGGCGCGGAGCATGAGGGCGAATTCCTCGCCGACCAGGTTCGGCGGGGCCTGCACGCTGGTGGACGAGGGCATCACCAGTCGGGCGACCGCGATCGTGGCGGCCAGTTCGTGCAGGTCGGCGTCGGGCATGCCGCGCATCGCGGTGTCCGGCTTGGCCCGGAAGTTCTGGATGATCACTTCCTGGATGTGCCCGTACTGCCGCGCGATCCCCCGCATCGCCAACAACGACTCCGCGCGCTCGGTGATCGTCTCACCGATCCCGATCAGAATCCCGGTCGTGAACGGGACGTTCACCCGACCCGCGTCCGTGAGCACCCGCAACCGGACCGCCGGTTCCTTGTCCGGGCTGCCGTAGTGCGGGCCGCCCTTCTCCGACCACAACCGCTCCGCCGTGGTCTCCAGCATCATGCCCATGCTCGCCGCCACCGGACGCAGCCGTTGGAGTTCCTCCCAGCTCAGCACGCCCGGGTTCAGGTGCGGCAGCAGCCCGGTCTCCTCCAACACCGCGATCGCACACGCCCGCACATAGTCCAGGGTGGAGGAGTAGCCGCGGGCCTCCAGCCACTCCTTGGCCTGCGGCCACCGCTCCTCCGGCCGGTCGCCCAACGTGAACAGAGCCTCCTTGCAGCCCTGCGCCGCCGCCGCACGCGCGATCTCCAACACCTCGTCGCGCTCCAGGAACGCCGCCGGCAGCTTGTGCGGCACCGTGGCGAACGTGCAGTAATGACACCGGTCCCGACACAACCGCGTCAACGGGATGAACGCGTTGCGGCTGTAGGTCACCACCCCCGCCCGACCCTCCGCCACCAGATGCGCGTCCCGCACCCGACCCGCGGCCCGCAGCAACGCCTCCAGGTCCTCACCACGCGCGTGCAACAGCACCGCGGCCTCGGTCACGTCCAACACCGCACCATCGGCGGCACGGCGCAACGCACGTCGCATCGACGACCCACTCGGCGTCGGATCCGGCGGGGCGATCGAGATGTCCACGGCCACGACAACGACACTAGGCGGCGAAGATTCCCGATCACGCTCAGTGTGATCTCCAACACGAAGCGCAGTCGGGGCTTGGTCGCCCGTCAGCCCGACCGGGTCACCGGACCGGCGCCCTCCCGGCGACGAGGAGTTCGGTGTTGCGGTCGGTCGGCGTGCCGACGGCGTTCGCGTTGGCGTGCGGGTCGTTGAACGCGAACTCCCGGGCCAGTGAGGCGAGGCCGCGCGGCGAGAAGTCGCCGTAGTCTGCCTGGTAGGGCGCGTCACCCTCGACCAGGGTCGTGAACAGGGACAACGTCCCGTCGCCGTTGTCGGCGAGCTCGATGATCCGGGCGTGCTGCGGGTGGTCGACGTGCGCGGCGGTGTTGATCTCCCAGAACGCCCGCTCGCCCGTGCCGTGCGGGACGATCCGGTTCTCGTGGGTGTGGCCGTTGACCCAGGCGACGACGTTCGGGAACCGGCCGAGGAGGTCGACGAGCGCCTTGCCGTCGAGCCTCGGGTCGAGCGGGCGGCGGCGGTCGGGCAGGACGTTGCCCATGGTCCAGCTGGTGTGGTGGCTGAACAGGATGAACAGCTCGTCGGTGACGTCCTGGCGGTGCGGGAAGCCGAGCACGTCGTAGTAGCGGGAGCTGCCGCGCTTGAGGGTCCGCTCCAGCCAGAGGTACTGGTGCAGGCCGATCGAGCCGTCGGCGAAGCCGCCGGTGGTCGTGGTGTCGAGGCTGACGCCGGTGACGCCGGGCGCGATCGGGAACGTGTAGAAGACGTCCACGCCGTCGGCGTTGTCGTCGGTGAAGCCGTGGCCGTGCGGGCCGGGGCCGGTGTGGCGCGGGTCGAGGTGCGCCCGGACGAACTCGGCGGTGGTGAACGGCCGGCGGCGGGCGTCGGGCGTGACGGTGCGGACCAGGCCGCCCTCGGCGACGACGGCTGCCGCGTCCAGCACGTGCGCGGGGTCGGTCATGGCCTTGGCGAGCCGCTGCACCTGGCCGTCCGCGAAGCCCATGATCTTGCGGTTCGAGGTGTAGAGGCCGTCGACGATCGGGAGGCCGTCGGGCAGCGTGCCGACCACGCTGTCGTCGTGGTTGCCGAACGTGCAGTACCACGGGATGCGCAGGCCGGGGCTGTCGAACGGGCGGATGGCGGCGTCGAGCAGGCCGGGCAGGTGGGGGAAGCCCTTGGCCTTGTAGTCGTCGACGAGGGTGGAGTGCGGGTTCCAGTAGGACTTCACGCCGGAGTCCTGCACGCCTTCGTAGCGGGCGGGGTCGCCGGTGTTGGCGGTGATCCGGCCGCCGTTGAGGACGGTGAGGAACCAGTCGAGCTCGATCAGCTCGTGGTTGTCGGTGTTGTCGCCCGTGGTCATCATGAAGTCGATCGGGCGGTTGGTGAACGGCCCGGCGCCGATCGAGTTGATCCGCTGGACCAGCGCCGTCGACGTGTGCTGGGCCAGCGTCTCGTGGGCCCGGAAGGCGCCCGCGCCCAGCAACGGGTGGGTGTACTCGAAGCGGGCCGGGCTCTGGGCGTCGACCATGTGCATGTCGGTGAACTGGACGAAGCAGGCCAGCGACGTGCGCCGGTCCGCCCGCCCCGCGCCGGGCGCGGCCAGGTCCGACCGCACCACCACCGGCCACCCCGGTCCCGCCTGCAACCTCCGGTACCCCGTGCCGCCGACCGCCGTGGCCGCCGCGTCCAGGGTCGTGCCGGTGGTGGCCGCCCAAGCGGGCCCACCCCACAACAACACCGCGCCCGCCGCACCCGTCGCCTGGAAGAAACGCCGCCGGCTGATCCCCATCGAACACTCCCGCGTCTCGGTTAGGTGAAAAGTTCTCACGAACCGGGGAGCGCGTCACGAACTCGGGGTGAAGTGCGGCCGAACGAGCGAAGTCGATCGTCGGGTGGATCGGTTCCGTTGCGCGGCAAGGGATCAGGCCCGCGACGGCCACCCGCCGAGCTGCGGGAACTGCCGCAGGTACCGCTCGCAAGCGTCACCGAAGTCGAAGGCGGGGTCGGTCAACCGCGTCACCTCGACCACCCGGGCCGGATCGGTCTCCGGCGGGACGAGCATCCCGATCTCCTCGTCCCGGAACTCACCGCCCGCGCACTCGGCGACCGCCAGCGCGAGCGCCGTCGCCAGCACGACACCCCCGCACGTCCGCGAGGGCGAGAACAGGACGTAGGTCGGCTCGCCCGGTTCCACGTCGTCCATCACCGACATCCACGCCCAGGCGATCTCGCCGCCGAGCACCTCGAACTCGAACGCGCCGTCCGACCGCCCGGGTGAGTGCGGGCCGACCACCTGCGCCACCAACTCCGGTCGGCTCAACCGGCGACCTTCCCCGACCCGGCGCCCCTGCTGGTACCGACGCCCGCCGAACACCACGACCTCCGGCCGGCTCGGCAGGGCGAGCAACCCGGCCAGGAGCCGCTCGGCCGCCGCCACGAGGACGTCCAGCCGCACCGGCTCGGGGACGGTCGCTTCGAGGTCGACGGACACCGGCCGATGCTAGATCGACCGCCTCCGCCGCGGGATCAAGCCGTACGACTCACTGCCCCGCCTTGGGCCAGTCAAAACTCACCGTGACGGGCGCGTGGTCGGACCAGCGCTCGGCGTAGGTCGCAGCCCGCTCGACCACGGCGGTGCGGGCGGTCGCGGCCAGGGCGGCCGTGGCGACGTGGAGATCGATCCGCCAGCCCGAGTCGTTGTCGAACGCCTTGCCCCGGTAGGACCACCAGGTGTACGGGCCGGCCACGTCCGGGTGCAGGGAGCGGACCACGTCGACGTAGCGCGCCTCGCCGTACACGCGGTCCATCCAGGCGCGCTCCTCGGGCAGGAAGCCGGACGACTTCTGGTTCGTCTTCCACGCCTTCAGGTCCTCGGCCCGGTGCGCGATGTTCCAGTCGCCGCACACCAGCACCTCGCGCCCGTCGGCGGCGGCCTTGTCGCGCAGTTCCACCAGGTACGGCAGGAACGCCGCCATGAACCGGTCCTTCTCGTCCTGCCTCGGCGTGCCGACGTCACCGCTGGGCAGGTACAGCGACGCCACGACCACGTCGGCCAGCTCGACCTCGACGTACCGGCCCGAGTGCTCGAACTCGGTCACCCCGAACCCGATCCGCACGGCCTGCGGCGCCTCGCGCGTCAGCACCGCGACCCCGTTGCGGCCCTTGACCTCGGAGTACGCGTGCGCCACGTGCCAACCCTCCGGCGAGCGCACCTCGTCCGCCAGCTGCCCCGGCTCGGCGCGCACCTCCTGCAGGCACACGACGTCGGCCGCCGTCGCGGCCAGCCACTCGAGGTAGCCCTTCTTCGCGGCGGCACGCAGCCCGTTGACGTTGATCGAGGAGACGGTCAGCACCCGGGCAGCCTAACCGCGATCCGCGACCGCCCAGCCGTGCGGGTACTCGGCGCCGCAGCCCGTGCAGGACGCGGTCAGGCCCCACATCAGCACCAACGGGCTGCTGCCCTCCGGCGACGCCACCCCCGCCATCTCGTGCCCGTCCACGACCGACCGCAGGCCCGGCCACTCCGGCTCGCACGCGCACGTCACCACGCCACGCCGGAACGACCGCCACTTGAAGAACATCCGCCCATCACATCACGTGCAGCCGCTGTCCGAGGTGGGTGTCACGAACTCGGCCTTCACCCACCGCCCGTCGGACAGCAGCCGGAAGCCGTTCTCGATCCTCGCCTCCGCCCGCACCACCGCGTCACGCGGCATGGTCGCCACGATCGGCTGGGTGTCGGCGGGCCCCGACCGCACGTTGAGGATGTCGGCGATCACCGTCACCCTGCACTCGCGCGCGGCGGTCTCGTCCACCCCGAGCTTCTTGCCCTCGTTGGCGACGTACATCAGCCCCGCCGCCGCGAGCACACCCACGACGACCATGCCGCGCACCGGAATCCCGAACATCACGCCTCCCGACACCTCTGCCGAAGTGCAGATATAGCGCGGGCCGGTGGGCCGCGGGCCGGTCGGCGGCACATTCCACCCCACCGGGGAACCGGTCGGGTGACGCCGTCACGGAAACGGCACCGGAACCGCGAACCGCACCGCCAAGCGCACCGGGGAACGGCGCCGGAACGGACAAGGGGACCGCCCGGAGGCGGTCCCCTTGTCGCGCGAGCCGAAGGGCGGGGTCAGCCGGCCATCTTCTTCTGCAGGTTCTCGTCCAGCGTGCCGAGGAAGTCCTCGGTGGTCAGCCACTCCTGGTCCGCGCCGACGAGCACGGCGAGGTCCTTGGTCATCCGGCCGCTCTCGACGGTCTCCACGATGACCTGCTCCAGCGTCTCCGCGAAGCCGGTCACCTCGGGGGTGCCGTCCAGCTTGCCGCGGTGCTTGAGGCCACCGGTCCACGCGAAGATCGACGCGATCGGGTTGGTGGACGTCGGCTTGCCCGCCTGGTGCTGGCGGTAGTGCCGGGTCACCGTGCCGTGCGCGGCCTCGGCCTCGACGGTCTTGCCGTCCGGCGTCATCAGCACCGACGTCATCAGGCCCAGCGAGCCGAAGCCCTGCGCGACCGTGTCGGACTGCACGTCGCCGTCGTAGTTCTTGCACGCCCAGACGTAGCCGCCCTCCCACTTCATCGCGGCGGCCACCATGTCGTCGATCAGCCGGTGCTCGTAGGTCAGGCCCGCGGCGTCGAACTGCGCCTTGAACTCGTCCTCGAACACCTGCTGGAAGATGTCCTTGAAGGCGCCGTCGTACGCCTTGAGGATGGTGTTCTTGGTCGACATGTACACCGGGTAGTTGCGCTGCAACCCGTACGAGAACGAGGCGCGCGCGAAGTCCTCGATGGACTTGTTGAAGTTGTACATGCCCATGGCCACGCCGCCGTCGGGGCCGTAGTTGGCCACCACGTGCTTGATCGGCTCGGAGCCGTCCTCGGGCGTGAACGTGATGGTCAGCTCGCCCGCGCCGGGGACCTTGAAGTTGGTCGCCTTGTACTGGTCGCCGTGCGCGTGACGGCCGATGATGATCGGCTTCGTCCAGCCCGGCACCAGCCGCGGGATGTTCGAGATGATGATCGGCTCGCGGAACACCACGCCGCCGAGGATGTTGCGGATCGTGCCGTTCGGCGAGACCCACATCTTCTTCAGGCCGAACTCCTCCACCCGCGCCTCGTCGGGCGTGATGGTGGCGCACTTCACGCCGACGCCGTGCTTCTTGATGGCGTGCGCGGAGTCGATGGTGACCTGGTCGTCGGTGGCGTCCCGGTGCTCGATGCCCAGGTCGTAGTACTCGAGGTTGACGTCCAGGTACGGGTGGATCAGCTTGTCCTTGATGAACTGCCAGATGATCCGCGTCATCTCGTCGCCGTCGAGTTCGACGACGGTCCCCTGAACCTTGATCTTGCCCATACTCAGGGCGCTCCTCTCGCGACAATGCAAGCAAGACAAGCGTACTGCTATGTCGGGTTGCTTGCGTCCACCCGGGCGGAAAAAGGGAACGGCGTCACATCTGCGCCGAGCCGCGACCGCCGGTGGCACGTGTGGTCTCCGGCCAATACAACCAGCCGCGCCGCCGGGCCGCCGCACGGGGACGACCGGGGGCGACACTCGAACACGCGTTCGCGGAATGCACCCTCCGGACGTCCCCGCCCCGCTAACCTCGGACCCGGACGAGTGATCAAGGGGGCAGCGTTGTCGACGGGTCCGACCCACGCCATGAGCGGTCTGCTGGCCTGGGCGGCGGTGACCGCGATAGCCGAGAACCACCCCATCGGCCAGCTCACGCCGCAGAGCTGGGCGGTCGGCGCGGTGCTCGCCACCGGCGCCGCCCTGCTGCCCGACCTCGACCACCCGTCCTCGACGATCTCCCGCACGTTCGGGCCGGTCAGCGCGGGCGCGTCGGCCCTGATCAACACGATCAGCTCGTTCGTCTACCGCACCACCCGCACCCGCAAGGACTCCAACCGCGACGGCGGGCACCGCGGCCTCACGCACACGCTGGCCTTCGCCCTGGTCGCCGCCGTCGGCACGACCGCCGTGGTGCAGCAGTCCCAGAAGTGGGCGCTGCCCGCGCTGATGTTCGTGTTCGCGGGCCTCGCCGTGCGCGGGATCATGAACGACTGGTGCCCGCAGAAGGACGCCCTGCTCATCACGGGCGTCTCGGCCGCCATCACGGTCGCCTGCGTGGCCTGGACGGCGCAGACGCCCGCCAGCGCGGCGGCGTGCGGGGTCGCGGTGGGCGTCGGGTGCTTCGCCCACTACCTCGGCGACGCGATCACCGAGCAGGGCTGCCCGATCCTGTGGCCGATCCCGCTGATGGGCAAGACCTGGTTCCCGGTCGCGCCGCCGAAGATCATGCGGATGAAGACCGGCGGCCGGGTCGAGATGGCCATCGTCGGTCCGCTGGTCACGATCCTGAGCGTCTGGCTGTCCGCCGCCGCGTTGCAACAGGCGGGCGCGCTCCCGTTCCTCGAAAGTTTCGACCTGCTGCCCATCTGATTTTCAGATACCGGCCATTCGGCGGCTACCACTTCATCACCCGAACGGACTAGCCTCCTCCGAAATCCTGTCCCGCGCCGATCGCGTCGAGGAGGACTTCGTGCCCCACCCCACGCACGACAACGTTGTCGAGGCCGCCGGATGACCACCTGGCTGGGCCTCAACGCCGGTCACGACGACCGGACGACCGCGGACGCCGTCGCGGTTTCGCTCTACGAAACGCTGCTGTTCCACGCCCAACTCGTGTGCGTCCACGACGTGGAGGGGCGGCACGCGATGTCGTTCCGGCTCACCGAGGAGCCCTCGGAGAACACCGTGTCGACGCTGATCGAACGCGGCTACGGCGTGGCGGTGCACAACGGCTCCCTGCAACGGCTCGCCGGGCCCGAGGAGCTGACCCGCGGCGCGCTGCGGGCGGCGTTGGCGCACCGCGACCGCAAGGAGGGCCGGGCGCTGCGGTTCCCCGGCCAGCGCACGCTGCGCGGCCGTTACGGCGTGTCGGACATCCTCGCGTTCAGCGCGATCGAGGAAGTCCTGCCGCACGGCACGAAGAGCGTGGACGCGCGCGGCGACCTGCAGCCGACGTTCGTCAACGGCCGGCTGGTGCTGGACTGCGGCTGAGACCTCGGCGGTCAGCCGGGGTGCGCGCCGACGGTGTCCTTGATCTCGGCGCCGAGGCGGTCCGCGCTGCGCGCGCAGTGGGCGCAGCAGAAGAACCGGCCCTGCACCTCGACGCCGTGGCCCAGGATGCGGCAGTCGCAGTGCTCGCAGCGCGGCGCCAGGCGTTGGATCGCGCACTCGAAGCTGTCGAACGTGTGCACGCCACCGCCGACCGTGCGGACCTCGAAGGCCATCCAGTAGTCGTTGCCGCAGACGTCGCAAGTCGCCATGGCCGAAGCGTGCGCCGGTCGGCGGGCACCGGCAACTCGAACCCGCTCGACGAACCCGGACCCCGTGCGCGCGCACGAGGTCGGACCGAGCGGACCAGGCCGGACTCGAACCGGCGTCCTCCCTCCCAGGGGGAGGGCGCGTCAACCACTGCGCTACATGGTCCCGAGCCGGGCCGGATTCGAACCGGCGTCCTCCCTCCCTTGGGGAGGGCGCGACAACCACTGCGCTACCGGGCTCCTGCCCAACACTAACCATGACCGAGGTCGCGGAGACAGGGCCGCTAAGGTCTGCCCTCGTGCGCGGAGTCGACTACTACGAACTCCTCGGGGTCGGCCGCTACGCGTCCGAGGCGGAGATCAAGTCCGCTTACCGCTCCCTGGCCAAGGTCATGCACCCGGACGCGGGCGGGTCCTCCGGCACCTTCCGGATGCTGCAAGAGGCATATGACACCCTGCGGGACCCGGCTCGCCGACGTGACTACGACCGCGGTTGGTCGTTCACCCGTCCGGGCGCACGCCCGACGTCGCCGACCCGCCCGCCGCGCTCCGGCCGGACCGGTCGGTTGCGCAACTTCGGCGAAGATCCCGACTTCGTACCTCCGAAGCCCGTGGTGGACCTCGGCGGCCTCGCGTGGTGGCACCTGGTCGACGTCGGTCAGCGGGTCCGGTACGCGCCCGCCTCCGGTCCGGGCCACGCGCCCGCGCTGGCCGCCATGTGCGGGTGGTTCTTCCTGCTGCTGCCCGTGGTCGTCATCGACTTCTCGCCGTTGGCGCTCGGCGTCTGGCTGCTGGTGGTGGCCGCCGCGGCGACGGCGGCGTTCCGGCTCGTGCGGCGGTACCTGGCGGCGGTCCGGGCCGACCGGTCGTTCACGGCGGACCACGACACCGGCGTCGTGCACGGGACCACGGACGACCGGGTCTGCGAGCGGCTCACCGCCGACCTGCTCAGCCAGTACCTGACCCGGCTGCCCGGCGCGCGGATCTTCCACGGGCTCGCCTGGCCGGGCTCGGTGTTCGCCGACGTCGACCACGCCGTGCTGTGCGGGCGG
Source organism: Actinosynnema sp. NPDC037264 (assembly GCF_055603705.1). Taxonomy (NCBI): domain Bacteria; kingdom Bacillati; phylum Actinomycetota; class Actinomycetes; order Pseudonocardiales; family Pseudonocardiaceae; genus Actinosynnema; species Actinosynnema sp. NPDC037264. The sequence goes on from NZ_JBVJVK010000040.1 coordinate 48,016, forward strand.
AAGCTGGTGCTGATCGAGTCGAAGTCGTGGCTGCCCGGGCACTACGAGGCCGAGGACGACGGCACGGTGTGGCGCAACGGCCACCCGTTCCGGGGCGGCGGCATGCGGATGCCGCGCAGCCTCGCGGTGTACCGGAAGCTGCTGCCGTGGCTGGAGATCCGGACCGCGCTGCTGGTCTACCCGAGCCGCGACGGCGTGGTGACCACCGAGGAACCGGCGGACGCCATCGTGCCGCCGATGACGCCCGCCCAGTTCGTCGAGGAGATCGGCGACTGGCTGGCCGAGGACCCGGCCACGGTGGACCGGGAGGCGTTGCGCCTGCTGATCGGGCAGGTCGTGCCGATCGCGCGGACCGCGGGCTGACTAGCCGAAGACGCCCATCTCCCAGAGCGAGTAGCCGTACGGGGTCGCGCGCTGGAAGGCGTACAGCTTCACGTAACGCGCGCTCGTGTCCAGCGTGATCTCGTCCGTGCCGCCGTCGGCCGCGTAGTTCTCGTGCACGGTGGTCCACGTCGTGCCGTCGGACGAGACCTGCACCTGGTACTGCCGGGCGTGCGCGGCCTCCCAGTCGAGCCGGACGCGGCGGACCGGTCGCGCCGAGCCGAGGTCGACCCACAGCGAGTGCTGGTCGGTGAACGCGCTGCTCCACCGGGTGGCCGGGTTGCCGTCGAACGCGTGGGCCGACGGGTGGGCGGCGCTCTCGGTGGTGGTGGACCAGGACGGGCGGCCGAGGGCCAGGTTGGCGGACCCGGTCAGCCCGCCCTGGTTGACCGCGCGCGGCGAGGCGTAGGTGGCGCGGACGGCGCTGTCGGGGTTGAGCTGCTTGTCGTCGAAGAACTCCGGCCACGCCATGAAGTACGACCACTCGGGCTGGGACGCCAGTTCCGCGGGTGACGGGACCTTGCCGACCTCGGCCAGCGCCAGCGGTTTGCCCTGCGCCAGCGACTTGAGCACGTCGCGGTAGGTGCTCGCGGGCCAGAAGCTGTTCCACGCGTCGAGCGACAGGACGTCCGCGTACGCCGGGCCCGGGTAGTAGTCGGCGATGCCGGCCGGGTCGAGGTCCTTGACGTTCCACACCCACGCCATGCCGGCCAGGCCGCGGGTCCTCACCAGGTGGTCGTGGGTGAGCTGGTAGAGGCGGCGGCTGCCGTTCGCGCCGGGCCGGCCGCCCCACCAGGACCAGCCGTCGTTCATCTCGTGCAGCGGCCGGAACAGCGGCTGCACGCCCGCGTCCAGCAGCAGGCGCAGGAACGGCACGACCTCGTCGAGGCGCGCCTTCCAGGCGTTGTTGAGCGCGGTGCCGTCGGTGATCAGCTGCGCCCACTGGGCGTCGGTGAGGTCGTCGTTCACGCCCGCGTCCCAGCCGCACGCGGTCGGCCGGGTCGGCGGGCAGGCGTGCCAGGTCAACGTGACCAGCGAACCGTTGCGCCACTCGGTGAGCGCCTGGTCGACCATCGTCCGGCGGTGGTCGACGTCGGCTTGGGCGAAGAGGAAGTCGCCGCCCCACAGGCCGGGGTACACGCCGGTGATCGCGTGGACCTTCGCGGTGTGGCGGGCGGGGTCGGAGTTGGGCTCCTTGTTGTGCATCCCGGTCACCGTGCGGGTGCCGGTGATGCGCTTCAGGTAGTCGACGACCGGGATCGGCGGCGGTGCCGCCGCGGCGGAGGCGGCGGGTGGGGCGAGGGTGACCAGAAGTAGGGCTACCAGCGTCATCGCTGTTCGCACTGCTCGCACTGCGTCCTGCCTCTCGAAAGGTGGCGGCCTTCGGAGCGTGGCGGCGGATCGTTGGACGGTAGCGATTAACCGGTTAAGCAGTCAACCGGATGGCGCAGGTCGGCAGCGGGCGCGGGCTGCGTTCCGAGGCACGAGGACGTCGTGCGGAGCCCGCCACCGGTCGGCCAGCTGACCGGCGAGTTCGACAGGGCGGGGTGATCGGCGAGGTTCGGCGGGTGGAGTCGTGGGATCCGGTGGGAGGATGGCCCGCATGCCGAAGAAGCTGCGCCTGACCGGTGACCCGGCCGCCGACAAGCTGCTGAGCGACGACCCGTTCGCGTTGCTGGTGGGGCTGCTGCTGGACCAGCAGTTCCCGATGGAGCACGCCTTCGCCGGACCGCGGAAGATCGCGGACCGGATGGACGGGTTCAGCATCACCAAGATCGCGGAGACCGACGTGGAGGCGTTCGTCGAGCTGTGCGTGCAGCCGCCGGCCATCCACCGGTACGGCGCGTCGATGGCACGTCGGGTCCACGCGCTGGCGTTGCACGTGATCGAGCACTACAAGGGCAAGGCGGCGAACATCTGGAAGGCCGGCCAACCGGACGGCAAGGAGGTGCTGCGCCGGGTGAAGGAGCTGCCGGGGTTCGGTGACCAGAAGGCCCGGATCTTCGTCGCGCTGCTCGGCAAGCAGCGCGGGGTGACGCCGGACGGGTGGCGGGAGGCCGCCGGCGCGTACGGGGAGGAAGGTTCGCGGCGGTCCATCGCCGACGTGACCAGCGCCGAGACGTTGGCCGAGGTGCGGGCGTTCAAGAAGGCGGCGAAGGCAGGCGGTCAGGTGGAGGGCCCGGCGGGAGCGGAGGCGGCGGTGAAGGGGAAGACCGCCGTGGCGAAGGGGAAAACGGCGGGCAAGGCGGCGGCGAAGGGCTAGAGTCCCGGCGTGGAGTTGCCCGGTCTGACCGATCTCACGCCGCTGGGCCAGGGTGGTTTCGCCACCGTCTACCGGGCCCGCCAGGTGCAGTTGAACCGCGACGTCGCGGTGAAGGTCGACAACCGGGTCCTGCAGAGCGAGCGGGACCGGCGGCGGTTCCTGCGCGAGGCGCACGCCGCCGCGCGGCTGTCCGGGCACCCGCACGTGGTGTCGGTGCACGACGCGAACTTCACCCCGCAGGGCACGCCCTACCTGGTCATGGAGCTGTGCACGGGCGGGTCGCTGGCCGACGTGGTGCAGCGCGACGGGCCGCTGCCCGCGGCGAGGGTGCTCGAGTTGGGCGTGCGGTTGGCGGACGCGCTGGCCGCCGCGCACGCGGAAGGCGTGCTGCACCGGGACATCAAGCCGGGCAACATCCTGCTGGACCGCTACGGCACGGTGAAGCTGGCCGACTTCGGGCTGGCGGCGTTGCTGGACGCCGAGGGTTCGAGCACGGTCACGCGGGACGCGTTGAGCCCCAGCTACGCGCCGCCGGAGGCGTTCGCGATGGCGCCGCCGACGCCGGCGGCGGACGTGTACTCCCTGGCGGCCACGTTGTACGACCTGCTGGCGGGCAAGCCGCCGCGGCCGGTGCCGTGGCCCGTGGAGTCGTTCGACCAGTTGGGGCAGGTGCTGCGGGCGCCGGTGCCGTGGGTGCCCGGCGTGCCGCAGGGGATGCACGAGGCGTTGGTGCGGGCGTTGGAGCCCGAGGTCGGTCGCCGGACGCCCACGGCGGACCGGTTGCGCGACGAGTTGAGCCGGGTGGTGGAGGCGTCGGGCCCGTCGCCGGTCTACCGGCCGGCGGAGCCACCGGCCTGGGGGTCGCCCCCGGTGGCCCAGTCACCGGCCTGGGGGTCCTCGCCGGCGGCCGAGTCACCGGCTTGGGGGTCGCCGCCGGCGGCCGGGTTGCCGCCCCGGGATCCGCAACCGTTGGCGGGGTCGACGCCTCGGGTGTCGCCGCCGTCGGCGGGAGCCGGTTACGTTCGGCCGCCGGCCAAGAAGCCCTGGCCGTTGGTGATCAGCGCCGCGGTGCTCGCGACGCTGGTGGCCCTGGGCACGTGGTGGTGGGCGTCCAAGTCCACCGCCACGACCACCACGACGACGACCGGAGCCGGGTCCACCGGCGAAAGCTCCGGCAAGCCCCTCCCGCCGCCCGCCTTGAAGGAGTGCGCGACCGGGTACTGCGTCGCCGAACCGACCTGCTACCGCGGCATCGTGTCCGTCGGCGGCCAGGCGGCCAGTGCGCGCAAAGTCGGGAACTGCTCGGAGGAGCACTTCTGGGAGGCGTTCGCGGGCGGGTGGCTGTCCGGACCGGTCCCGGACGTCGACAACGACGAGCTGGTCAAGGCGCCCGAGGTGGCGAGCGCCTGCACGGCCGAGGTGATGGCGGCCAACACCCGGCCGAGGGTCGACACCTCCGGCTGGAGGTTCACGGCGGTGGGGTTCACCGACGGCGACCAGGCCTACTTCCACTGCTTGGCGGCGCCCTCCGCGGGCGGCGAGACGACGACCAGCGCGTTCGGCGGGTCCTGACGCGGTTCGGGCTTGAGCGCGAAGATCAGCATCACCAGGGCCGTCAGGGCGGGCAGCGCGGCGATCGGGGCCAGCGGGCCGAGCCCGACCCAGCTGATCACCACGCCGCCGAGCACGCCGGACAGGCCCACGCCGAGGTAGATCGCGGAGGCGTTGAGCGAGAGCAGCAGGCCGCTGTTGGCGGGCGCCAGCTCGATCAGCCAGCTCTGGATGGGCGGGTTCGCCGACCACGTGAGCGCGCCCCAGGCGAAGAGCGCGACGCCGGCCGACACCGGGGTCGTCGCGGTGAGGGGCAACGTCGCCAGCACGACGGTGAAGCAGCTGAACAGGACGACGAGCAGCTTGCGGGTGTCGAAGCGGTCCGAGAGGCGGCCCGCGCCCCAGTTGCCGAGCACGGAGCCCAGGCCGTAGGCGATGAGCAGGACGCCGATCGTGGCGCCTTCCACGTCCGCGGTCTCGGCCAGCAGGGGCGCGATGTAGTTGAAGACGCTGAACACGGCCAGGCACGCGAGCACGGTCAGGGCGAGGACCATCAGCACGCGGCGGTCGGCGGCGGGTGCGATGCGCTGGCGCAGGCCGACGGCCGGCGGGGCGTCGACGCGGGGCAGCCAGAGGCGCACGGCGATCGCGGCGAGCACCGAGACGGCCGCGATCAGCGCGAACACGCCCTGGTAGCCGAGGGGCCCGCCGAGCACGTTGCCCGCGGGCACGCCGAGGACGAGCGAGAACGACAAGCCCCCGAAGACCAGGGCGACGGCTCGGCCGCGGTGTTCCGGCGGTGTCAGGACGGTGGCGACGAGGGTCGCGGCGGGGGTGTAGATCGCCGCGCCGAGCGCGCTGATCACGCGGGCGACCATGAGCAGCGGGTAGTTCGGGGCGAGCGCGGCCAGGAGGTTGCCGAACGCGGCCACGCCGAGGGCGACGACGAGGAGCGTGCGGCGCTCCCACCGGCCGGTGAGGACCGCGAGGAGGGGTGACGAGACCGCGTAGGCGATCGCGAACGCCGTGAGCAGCTGTCCCGCGGTGGCGTGCGAGACGTCCAGTTCCTCGCTCACGGCCGGCAGCACGCCGGAGACGATGTACCCGCTCGTGCCGATGGCGAACGCCCCGGCGGCGAGGAGGTAGGTGCGTGCCGACATGTGTGATCCCCCAGTCGAGTGTGTTTCGACGGGGATCGTACTACGACGTTCATCGAAGTTTGATGACGCTCGTACTATGGGCGTTATGACTGTTGTGCTCCCCCACCCGGAGCGGGACGAGATCCGGATAGCGTCGGTGCTGCACGCGCTGGCCGATCCGGTGCGGCTCCGCATCGTGCGCGCGTTGGCGACGCACGAGGAGGGCCTGTCGTGCGGGGTGCTGCCGCTGGGGGTGACGGCGTCGACGCTCACCCATCACGTGCGGACGTTGCGGGAGGCGGGTGTCGTGCGCGTTCGACCGCAGGGGACGTCACGGATCAGTTCGTTGCGCCGGGAGGATTTGGATGCGCTGTTCCCGGGGCTGCTCGACGGTGTGCTGGCGGCACGGCGGTGAGTGACGCGAACGACTGGGAGTGGGTGCGGGTGCTCGCCCAGGGGCGGGTGTACGACGAGGAGCGGCCCGCCGTGAACCGGCTGGCGTGGGCGGCGGTGGCGTTGGCGGCCTCGCGCGGTGGCGAGCGGAGCGGGGTGCGGCGGGACCGGGCGGTGGCCGACCGGTTCGCGTTGCGGGCCCGGGTGGTGCGGTCGCTGGGTGTCCGGGCGGCGGATCCGGACGCGTTGGCGGTGGACGTGCTGGCCGAGGACGGGTTGTCGGGGAGGTACGCGAAGGCCGTGGCACGGGCGGTCGAGCCGGTGGTCTCGCAGGTGCGGGACGAGGGGTTGAGGGAGCGGGTGCGGGAGTGGGTGTCGGCGCGGTCGTAGTCCGGTAATTCGGTTGCGGTGGTTCCTAGGGTGAACAACCGTGCGCGCTTACGCTTTCCTAGCGCTGGCCGGATTCCGCAGGTATTCCACCTATCGACAGGCGATGGTCGCCGGAATGGCGACGAACGTCGCCTTCGGCCTGCTCAGGCTGGCCGTGCTGGTCGCGGCGGTCACGCAGGGCGCCATCGCGGGCTATGACGTCGCCGCCACGGCGACTTACGTGTGGCTGGGCCAGGGATTGATGGCCGTGGTCGTCCTCTGGGGCGACAAGCACCTCTCCGATCGGGTGCGCAGCGGTGACGTGGTGGTCGACCTGTACCGGCCGTGGCACTTGCAACTGGCGCTGTTCGCCGAGGACGTGGGCCGCGCGTGCTACGCCGTGGCCGTCCGGTTCGCTCCGCCGGTGGCGTTCGGGGCGTTGCTGTTCCCCTTCCGCTGGCCGTCGATCGGCACGTTGCCGGCTTTCGCGGTCAGCGTGGCATTGGCCGTGACGGTCAGCTTCGGCCTGCGGTTCCTGCTCAACGCGACCACGTTCTGGCTGCTGGACAACCGCGGCGTCCAAGCGCTCTACACGGCGCTCACCTGGCTGCTGTGCGGGTTGGCCGTGCCGCTCGCGTTCTTCCCCGAGTGGGCGCTGCCGATCGTGTGGTCGACGCCGTTCGCGGCCATGCTGCAGGCGCCGATCGACGTCTTCCTCGAACGCGGGTCGCCGTGGCCTCTCCTCGCGGGGCAGGCGTTCTGGGCCGTCGCGGTGCTCGCCGCGGGGCACCTGGTGCTGTCACGGGCGGTGCGGAAGGTGGTGGTCCAGGGTGGCTGAGAGCGTGTACGCGAAGCTCGTCGGCGCGCGGTTGCGCGGGCAGATGTCCTATCGCGCGTCGTTCCTCATGCAGTGCCTCGCGCAGGCGGTCAACCAGCTCGCCGAGTTGGCCATCATCCTGGTGCTGTTCAACCGGGTGAGCGCGCTGGGCGGGTTCTCGGTCTCGGAAGTCGTGCTGATGTACGCGATCGCGGGCACGGCGTTCGGGATCGCCGACCTGGTGGCGGGGCAGTTGGACGAACTGCCCACGTACATCCGCACGGGGACGTTCGACGTGCTGCTGCTGCGCCCCTTGAGCACGTTGGCGCAGATGATGGCGTCCGACCTGCACCTGCGGAAGGTCGGGCGCATCGCCGCCGGGGTCGGCGCGCTGGTGTACGCCTTGGGCCACAACGACATCGCGTGGTCGGTGTGGACCGCCGGGCTCGTCGTGCTGGCGCCGATCAGCGGCGCGGTGATCTTCTCCGCGATCTGGGTGGCGGCCAACGCCGTGTGCTTCTGGGTCGTGGACGGCCAGGAGTTGGCCAACACGGTCACGTACGGCAGCAACGCGTTCACCTCCTACCCCGCCACGGTCTTCGGGCCTTGGCTGCGGCGGTTCTTCGCGTTCGTCGTCCCCGGCGCGTTCGTCGCCTACTACCCCGCCCTGGCCCTGCTGGACCGGCCGGACCCGTTGGGCGGGCCCGCCCTGCTGGGGTGGATCTCGCCGTTGGTCGCGGTCGCGGCGGCGGTCCTGGCCGGTCTGGTGTGGCGGACGGCCGTTCGGCACTACCGAGGGACTGGATCATGATCGAAGTGCGCGACCTGCGTCGCGAGTTCACGGTGACCACCAAGGTCGGCCGGTTCCGACGGGAGAAGCGGGTGGTGCGGGCGGTCGACGCCGTCGCGTTCGACGTGGCGGCGGGCGAGGCCGTCGGGTACGTGGGGCCCAACGGCGCGGGCAAGTCGACCACCATCAAGATGCTGACCGGGATCCTGGTGCCCACGTCCGGTCACGTCCGGGTGTGCGGGGTCGAACCCTCGCGGGGCAGGCGGGAGCTGGCGCGGCGGATCGGCGTGGTGTTCGGTCAGCGCAGCCAGCTGTGGTGGGACTTGCCGTTGCGGGACAGCTTCGAGTTGTTGCGGGCGATCTACCGGGTGCCGGCGGGCGACTACCGGAGTCGGTTGCGGGAGTGCGTCGAGCTGTTGGAGCTCGGGCCTTTCCTGGACACGCCGGTCCGCCAGTTGTCGCTCGGCCAGCGGATGCGGGGCGAGGTCACGGCGTCTTTGCTGCACGGGCCGGAACTGCTCGTCCTGGACGAGCCGACGATCGGGCTCGACCTGGAATCCAAGGAACGGCTCCGGGAATTCCTGGCCGATCTCAACGCGAACCGGGGCACCACCCTGCTGCTCACCACGCACGACCTGGACGACATCGAACGGCTGTGCCCCAGGTTGGTCGTCATCGACCGGGGCACGGTGCTCGCGGACGGCGCGCTGGAGGAGTTGCGCGCCGAGGTGGCCCCGGAGCGGGTGCTGGTGATCGACCTGGAGAAGCCCAGCGGTGAGCTGGCCGGGCTGCCCGGCGTGACGTCGAGCCGGGTCGAGCTCAACGGTTTGCGACACCACCTCACGTTCCGCCGGGCGGACACCACGGCGGCGGCGCTGATCTCGGCCGTGGCCACCAGGGCGGAAGTGCACGACCTGGTGGTCGTCGAGCCGGAAATCGACGACGTGGTGCGTCGGCTGTACGCGCGTCGGTAGAGTCGGACGAAACGGTCAACGTAGAACGGGAGCACCTCATGCGCGCAGGTCGTCCGGTAGCCACCCTCTTGCTGGCAATGGGACTCGCCGCCGCGGTCTCGGGCTGCGAGGCCGTGCAGCAGGCCTCGGACACCGCCAACCAGGTCGGCGCGGCCGCGGACAAGGCGCAGCTGTGCATCGACGCGCTCAAGCTGGCCGGTTTCACGCCCGACGCCACCGACCCGCAGAAGGCGCTGGAGGAGACCCAGAAGAAGGCCGAGGAGCTGAACGCGCTCGCCGCCAAGGCAGGCGACGCCACGCTCCAGGACGCCATCACCGGCGTCTCCGACACCATGGGCAAGGTGACGCTGGACGACCTGAACCCGGCGAACATCGCCGGGTGGTCGCAGCAGAAGCTGGACCAGGTGGCGAAGCTGTCCAACGCCTGCGCCTGAGCGGAAACGTCAGGCTGTCGGTACCTTCGGAACAGTCCTACGCTGTGACGCACCGGAGGTGTTGCAGATGCACGCGACAGTAGGCGACCGGTTGCACATCCACAGCCGCGCGGTTGGTCTCGACGAGACGGTCGGCGAGATCCTCGAAGTGCGCGGCCCGGAAGGTGCGCCCCCGTATCGGGTCCGCTTCTCCGACGGCCACGAAGGGCTGGTCTACCCCGGCCCCGACAGCCTGGTGGAGCCCCGGACCCCCGAATCACCCAGGATCAAGGACTCGACCTCGGCGCGGTAGAGCAGCGCCGGGTCGACCCCCATCGGCCCGAACTGGCCGGAGACCTCCAGGCTGAGCACGCCGTGCAGCCTGGTGAACGCACGCAGGCCGGTGAGCAGCACGGCGGGGGGCACGTCACCCTCGCCGCGCGCGCCCGCCCACCCCACGAGCTGGGCGTCCAGTGTGGACGACCCGGCCGTGGCGGAGTCTTCGCGCGGCAGCACGCGGAGCAGCGCGCTCATGGTGCGGTGCGCCAGGAGGATCGTGTCCTGCGGCGCGTGGTAGCCCGGTAGCGGCGTGCCGAACAGCAGCAGGTACCGGTGCGGTTGGCCGACGCCCCACGACCGGAACGCCTCGGCGAACGCACGCACCCGATCGGGTGGTGATGCGCCGCTCGACGCCGCCACCGACTCCTCCACCGCGTCCGCGAGGTCCTGCCACGCGTCGCGGACGAGGTCGTTGAGCAGGTCGTCGCGCCCCTTGAAGTACCGGTAGAGCGCCGGACCCGTCACGCCCATGCGCTTGGCGATGGCGTTGACCGAGATGCCGGCGATCCCCAGCTCGGCCAGCTGCTCCAAGGCGATGCGCTTGGCCTCGGTCTTCGTTTCCTCGCGGTACCGCTCGCGGCGGGCGTTGACCACTGCTGCCTCCTTGACACAAGCACTCTAACTTGTGTTAGAACTTCTAACAGAAGTTACGGCTTGATACGAGAGGGTGTCATGACGGCGGTCGTGCTGGGTGCGGGGCGGGGTATCGGGTGGGAGGTCGCCCGACAGCTGGTGGCGGACGGCCGGGAGGTGCGGGCTGTCACTCGTTCAGGTGGAGTTCCGAAGGGCGCGCAGGACGTGCGGGCCGACCTGATGGACCGGGCGTCGACGTTCAAGGCGGTGGAGGGCGCCTCGGTCGTCCACCTGGCGGCGAACGTGCTGTACTCGAACTGGGTCGAGATGCTGCCCACGATGGTGGACAACACGATCGCGGCGGCGGAGGCGGTCGGCGCGAAGATCGTCTACACGGACAACCTGTACGCGTTCGGACCGGTGTCGGGACCGATGCGGGAGGACACGCCGGAACGGCCGGCGGGCGTGAAGGAGAAGCTGCGCAGCGAGCTGGGCAAGCGCTTGCGGGCGGCTTCCGTGCCGGTCACGACGTGCCGGTCCTCGGACTACTACGGGCCGGGCGGCACGGGCTCGCTGCCCGGCGAGCTGCTGATCAAGCCGATGGCGGCGGGCCGGGCGGGCCTGTGGTTCTGGCCGCTGGACCTGCCGCACACGTTCGCCTACCTGCGTGACACGGCGCGGGCGCAGATCGTGCTCGGCGACGACGAGCGGGCCGACGGGAAGCTCTGGCTCACGCCGGCGGCGGAGACGTTGACCGTGCGGGAGTTCGCGGCGTTGACCGGGCGGGTGCTCGGCAACGCGCGCAAGCCGATGCGGCTGCCGGCGTTCTCGGTCGCGGTGGGCTCGCTGTTCGACAAGCGGCTGCGCGGCTCCGGCGAGATGGACCACCAGCGCACCGCGCCGTGGGTGGTGGACCACTCCGCGTTCGAGGCCACGTTCGGGCCGCTGCCCGTCACGCCGCACGAGCAGGCGATCGAGGAGACCGCGCGCTGGTACCGGGGTTGAGCGAAACGGCAACCTGGGAACGGTCTCAGCCCAGGATGGTGGTGATCAGGTCGTCGGCCAGGGCGGGCGTGGCGGCGGCGATGCCCGACCAGCGGCGGGACAGGTCGAGGTCGAAGGTCAGCGGCCGGCCGCGCAGGTCGAGCAGCGCTCCCCCGGCGGCGGGCACGGTGACGAGGGCCGCGATCAGGTCCATCAGGCGGTGGGTGTCCGAGCCGGGGTCGGCGAACGCGTCCACCGCGCCCTCGGCCACCAGCACCGCCTCCAGGCACGTGGTGGACAGGATGCGGACGCGGTCGACCTGGTCGGCCACGCGCATCCACGCGTCCTCGGTGCCGCGCTTGGGCCGCATCATGCAGATCGACGCGCCCTTGAGCGCGGTGCGGCCGGTGGTGCGGTAGGGCGTGGGCCTGCCCGCGTGCGCCGACCAGGCGCGGCCGGTGTCGAACCAGACGGTGAGCGCCTCGACCGGCTGGTCGTCGATCACCAGGGCGCCCGCGAAGCACGAGAGCGGCACGCCCATGGCGGCGTTCGCGGAACCGTCCACCGGGTCGATCACCAGGGTGGCCGCGGAGCCGTTGTCGATGAACCCGGCCTCTTCGGAGAGCAGGTTCGCGCCCGCCCCGGCGGCGGCCTCGGCGATCGCGGCTTCCACGATCGCGTCCACCCGCATGGTGGGCGTGCCGTCCGCGCCGTCGGCGATCTCCTCGCGCAGCTGCACGCGGGTGAACTCGCGCCGCGCGCCGTCGTAGGCGGCCGACGCGGCGAGCGCGGTGGCGGCGAGCGCCGGGTGGACGTCGGCGGGCAGGGTCGGGGTCGGCACGGGCCAGGGTTCCATGCACCCAACATGCCACGGGCGGGCCACCGGCGGCGGCTCGCCCGTGGGCCAGTGCCGCGACCGGCGGCCTTTGCCCCGTATTCCGCCGGTCGGACGGGCGGATCGCGGTGCCGGCCGCCGGTCGCGGCACTGGGACTCAGATCAGGCCCAGGGCCTTGACCGCGTCGCGCTCCTCGACCAGCTCGGCCACGGAGGCGTCGATGCGGGCGCGGGAGAAGTCGTCGATCTCCAGGCCCTGCACGATCGAGTACCGGCCGTCGGTCACCGTGACGGGGAACGACGAGATCAGGCCCTCCGGCACGCCGTAGGAGCCGTCCGACGGGACCGCCATCGAGACCCAGTCGCCCTCGGCGGTGCCGTTGACCCAGTCGTGGACGTGGTCGATGGCCGCGTTCGCCGCCGACGCCGCCGAGGACGCGCCGCGCGCCTCGATGATCGCCGCGCCGCGCTTGGCGACGGTCGGGATGAACTCGTTCTCCAGCCAGGCCTGGTCGTTCACGGCCTCGGCCGCGTTCTGGCCCTTGACCTCGGCGTGGAACAGGTCCGGGTACTGGGTGGCCGAGTGGTTGCCCCAGATGGTGAGCTTCTTGATGTCGGTGACCGACACCCCGAGCTTCTTCGCCAGCTGCGACAGCGCCCGGTTGTGGTCCAGGCGGGTCATCGCGGTGAACCGCTCGGCGGGCACGTCGGGCGCGTGCTGCTGGGCGATCAGGGCGTTGGTGTTGGCCGGGTTGCCGACGACCAGCACGCGCACGTCGTCCGCCGCGCCCGCGTTGATCGCCTCGCCCTGCGGCTTGAAGATGCCGCCGTTGGCCTCCAGCAGGTCACCGCGCTCCATGCCCTTCGTGCGCGGGCGGGCGCCGACGAGCAGCGCCACGTTGACGCCGTCGAAGGCGGTCTTGGCGTCGTCGGTGATGTCGATGCCGGACAGCAGCGGGAACGCGCAGTCGTCCAGCTCCATCGCGGTGCCCTCGGCGGCCTTGACGGCCTGCGGGATCTCCAGCAGTCGCAGGCGGACGGGGACGTCGGGACCCAGGAGGTGGCCGGAGGCGATGCGGAACAGCAGTGCGTAGCCGATCTGGCCGGCCGCACCGGTGACGGTGACGTTCACGGGCGTGCGGGTCATGTGCCTTCCCGAATGTTGTGGCTTCAGTCCTCGGGCACGACCACTAGGCAGGCTGACGACCTGTCAGCGGCGGTCTCTACTCCGGGACCGCGCACCGGGCGGGTTGCCCGGCAGGTCGGAGGTTACCAACTGGGCGACGATGACAAGGTGTGACAGTGGACATCATCGGCGAGGACTACACCGACGCGGTCTTGTACGGGCAGCAGTGGGCAGGCAGGTCGTTCGTCCGGTGCGACTTCACCGAGGCCGACCTGCGCGGGCTGGCGACGTCGGGCTGCACGTTCACCGACTGCACGTTCGACCGGACCGACCTGGGCGAGTCCACCCACAAGGCCACCGCGTTCCGCTCCTGCCGGTTCACCCGCGCGGTGCTGGGGTCCGCCGAGTTCACGTCGTGCTCGTGGCTCGGATCGGTGTTCGTGGACTGCGCGCTGCGGCCGATCACGTTGACCGAGACCGATCTCACGCTGGCCGGGCTGTCCGGCGCCGTGCTGCGGAAGGCGTCGCTGCGCGGGTTGCGGTTGCGGGAGGCCAACCTCGAGGAGGCGGACCTCCGCGAGGCGGACCTGCGTGACGCCGACCTGACCGGCGCGCGGCTGCGGGGGTGCCGGCTGGAGGGCGCGGACCTGACCGGCGCGCGGCTGGACGCCGACGGGCTCGTCCAGGCCACCCTGCGCGGTGCGCGGGTGGACCTGGACACGGCCGTCGCCTTCGCCGCGGCGCACGGGTTGCGCGTCGGCTAGTGGCCCGGGGCCTCCTGGCCCGCGACCTCGACCAGCACGCCGTCGGCGACCATGTCGTCGATCGTCTTCGGCATCAGGTAGGCCGTGCCGCCGCCGGGCTGCTCGAACCACGGCACGGCCACACCGGTCAGCACCTCGACCGGTCGGCGCAGCCGGTACACGTGGTACGGGCGGTTGATCCACGACGGCACCAGCGAGCGCTGCGCGAACGGAGTGCCCGCCGCGTAGACGAGGTTGCCCTCGCCCTCGCCGAAGCGGTCCACCTCCATGCCGGCGGGCAGCTCGACCATCGTCTTGTGCCGGAACAGGGTGAGCGGCGGTTCGCCGTTCATCGGGTTGATCGGCCACGACCGCTGGGGCTTGGGCTCCTGCGTCGACGTCGTGGCGCCCGACGGCTGGGCCGCGCCCTGCTGCTGGACCGGCGCGGGCGGTTCGACCGGCGGGCGCTGCGGCGGCGCGGGGCGGCGCGGCGGCTCCTCGCGGAACCCGTTGTTCATCGGCGGACGGGGGCGCTGCGGCGGCGGGGGCGGCGGCAGCGGGCGCGGCGGGCGGCGGCTGGTGAGCACCAGCTTGCCGGTCAGGTACGCGGCGGCGTCCTCCAGCCGGTCGAAGCGGACCGGGTTGGTCGGCCCGTGGTCGAACCACGACACCTCCCAGTCCGGGCCCTCGGTGCGCAGCAGCCAGGCGCGGTCGGCGGGCTCGCCGAACCGGTAGGCGGCGGGCGGCACGTCGAGCTCGTCCAGCGCGCGGCGGATGGACGAGAGCTCGCGCTCCTCTTCCGGCGTGACCTGGCGCGGCTCGGCCGGTGGCGGCGGCTGGACGGGCGGTGGCGGCGGTGGTGTCAGGCTCGGCGCGGGGGCCGCGGCCGGGCTCACGTCGTCGAACGGCCGCACGGCCTCGGCGAACTGCGTCGCCTGGTCGGCGAACGGCGGCGGCACCTGTTCCACGAACTGCGGCTGGTCGGCCGGTTCGGCGTGGGCCTCACGGTCCTCGTGGTGGTCGCGGTGCTCGTCGTGGTGGTCGTCGTGGGCTTCGCGGTGGTCGTGGTCGTCGAAGCGGGACTCGGGCTCGTCGTGCCGCTCTTCGTGCCGGTCGTCGGCGGCCTGCTCGGCGAACAGCGGCTCGTCGGGCTGGGTGAACGCCTGCTCGGCCGACTCCTCGAACCGGGTCTCGGCGCGGTCGGCGAAGCCCGGCTCCTCGGTGTGCTCCGGCGTGTAGAGGCGGGCCTGGTCGACCTCGAACTCGGCGGTGACCTCGGCCTCGTCGGCGGAGTGGCGGGCGTCGATTTCGGGCGCCTGCTCCTCGGCCGGCTGCGGCTCGTGCTCGGCCTGCTCGTGCTGGTGCGGGTCGTGCTGGTGCGGGTCGTGCTGGTGCGGGTCGTGCTGGTGCGGTTCGTACGCCTGCTCGTGCTGCTGCTCGTAGACCGGCTCGTGCGACGGCTGCTCGTAGACCGGCTCCGGCTCGGCCTGGTCGTACGCGGGCTGGTCGTGCGGTGCGCGCTCGTGCGGCGCCTGGTCGTGCGCGGGCTCGTCGGTGACCGCCTCGACCTCGCCGGTCTCCTCGGCGGGCCCGGCCTCCGGTTCCTCGTCCGCGAACGGGCTCCAGGTCTGGGTCTCGTGGAGCTCGGGCTGGTCGTCGGCCTCCTCGCGCTCGTAGGCGCCCGGCGCGAACAGGTCCATCCCGTCCACGTAGGACTCGCGCCGGTACCGGTCGTCGATCACCGGGCCGTCCTCGTCGAACCGCACCCGGTACGGCGGGCCGTCCTGCGCGTACTCGATCACGTCCGGCTTGAGCTCGGTGAGGTTCGCCGTCCTCTCGACGTCCGCCGCCGCCTCGGCGGGCCGCGGCTCGTCGGCCGGCGGTTCGGGCAGCGACGCGACCACGGTGGCGCCCACCTCGACGGGCGGCTCGACCGGCGCGGGCGAGGGCTCGGCGACCGGCAGCTCGGTGCCCTGCGGCGCGGCCGGCGCGCCCAGGTTCGCCGCGGCGGCGACCCGGGCCTCCTCGGTCACCTCCGGCAGCACGAAGTCCAGCGCCTTGGCCCGCTCGACCAGCTCCGGCTCCGGCGGCACGCCGTAGGCGCGCAGGTAGTAGCCGACTGCGGCGGGCCAGATCCAGTGGCCGTCGGTCTGGAACGCCACCGGCACCACCGACGGCGCGTCCGGGTTGAGCACGTCCGCGTCGAACCCGCGCCCGATCACCGCGACCGGCGCCCGGTCCAGGTAGCTCAGCAGCAGGGCGTGGTCGGTCTCGGCGATCGGCGGCCGGTTGACCGAGGGCCGACCGCCGGGACCCGCGCCGTCGAACACCCGGGCCGTGCGGAACGCGCGGGGCGGCGCCGCCTGGTCGACGGGCGGCGGCGGGGGCGGCGCCTGCTGGAGCCGTCGCCGCAGCCAGTCCGGCACGTTCTCGTCGGTGCGCGGGAAGAACCGCATCTCGTCCAGGTACGCCTGCGGCGGCGGTGGCGTGGTCCAGGACGGCTCGGCGCGGTCGAAGTCGAGGTTGTAGCTGGACGGGTGGTCAAGCTGGTAGCGGGCGTTGGACCAGCTGCCCCGGCCGTCCCGGTACATGCCCGCGCGCAGCCGCGAGAACAGCCCGGCCACCTCCTGGGGCGGCGACCAGGCGCGCAGGGCGCCGTCGACGGTGCGCACCTCGGCGGCCAGCTCGAAGTACCGGCCGGTCGCGCGGTACTCCGCGGTCACGTGCCGCCACTCCTCCGGCGCGGCCCGCATCAGCGTCAGGCCGATCTGCTTGACCAGCGCATCCTGCTCGGTCGGGTTCAGCGGCTTCAGCTCGGACACGTGCAACATCTTCCCCCGCGACTCCCAGTGCCCGCACGGACCCCCGCTGAGCCGAACGGAGTAATGACGCCACGCGACCGTGCCTAGACGCCCGGTTGCGGCTGCTGCATCGCCGCCGCGGCCACTTCGACCAGGCTCCCGTCGGCCAACAGGTCACGCACGGAGGCGGCCAGGAAGTAGCCCGTTCCGCCCCCGACCTGCCCGAACCACGGCACCGCGATGCCCTTGAGGGCGGGCACGGGCTTCTGCACCCGGTACACGTGGTAGCGACGGTTCAGCCAATCCGGTGGCAACGATCGGTGGCCGAACATGGTCCCGGCGGTGTAGACGAGGTTGCCCAGCTCCGCGCCGAACCGGTCGAGCTCGGCCCCGACCGGGATGACCACGTTCTCGCGGTCGCGGAACAGCGACAGCGGCGGCTCGTCGGGCATGGGCTGGATGTCCGCGACCGGCAGCACCAGGGCGCCGGTGTCCGCCGCCGCGCGCGTGCGGTCCAGGTCGGCCCGCCACAGCAGCTCGGCCAGCAGCACCTTCGCCGCGTCCACGGCGTGCTCGTACACGCGCGGCCGACCGTGCGGTCCGCGGCTCGCGTCCCAGAACTGGACCTGCCAGCCGGACCGGCCCGGCGCCGGCTCGATGACGAACGCGTCGGGCTTCGGCTCGAGGATCCCGTACTCCGACTCGTCGACCCCGAAGTGGTCCAGCCGCTCCTTGAGGTGGTCGAGCGCGCGCCGGTCGACCTCGGTGATCACGCGCGGCTCGTGCTCGGGCAGCGGCGCGCCCTCGGCCTGCCCGGTGGCGACGGCGACGGCCGCCTGCTCGGCCTCGGCGGCGACCGGCGGCACGGTGTAGCCGTTGTCCCGGATGTGCTGCACGAGCTGCGGCACCGGCGGCACGTGGTGGTTGCGCAGGTAGTACGCCACCCCGCCGGGCCACACCCACGTGCCGTCGGTGTGGAAGGACAGCGGCACGGACGGCGTGGCTTCCGGCTTGAGCGCGTCGGGGCCGTAGGAGCGCGCGGCCAGCACGGCGGGCGCGCGCTCCAGGTAGGCCAGCACGTCGTCCAGCTCCTGCGGGTGCACGGCCGGCCGGTCGTGCACCGTCGGGTCGGGCCCGTCGAACAGCGGCGCGGCGATCACGGTGCTCCGGGCCGGGCCGAGGCCCGCGCGTTCGCGGAGCCAGGCCGGGATCGCGTCGTCGTCGCGCGGGTAGAGCTCCAGCTCTTCGGCGTAGTGCCGCTCGGGAGGCGGCTGGGTCCAGTCCGGCTCGGCGTCCCGGTCGAACTCGGCGGAGTACGTGTCGGGGTGCACGAGGTGGAGCTTGAGCGTGAACCACGTGCCGTGGCCCGGTCGCGCCATGCCGTCGCGCAGCTGCACGAAGAACGGCAGCGCCTCCGGCGGCAGCTCCCAGTCGAACGACGAGCCGTACATGGTCAGCCCGGAGACCTGCGTCTCCACGTAGCGGCCCGTCATCCGGAAGTCGACGAACAGCTGCTCCCAGTCGCCGGGCAGGCGCTGCACCAGCAGGGTGGTGACGGAGCCGAGGATCGCGTTCTGGTCCTCGACGTCCAGCTGCGGTGCGGTCATGCGTTCTGCTCCTCGGTACTTGCTTCCTCCGGGCGGGTTCCGCCCTGGTGAGCGTCCTCGCTCGCCTCGGCCAGCTTGGCGCGCAGCCAGTCGGGGATGAAGGCCTCGTCGCGGGGGAAGGCCTGGAGGTCACGGGCGAAGTCCGCGGCGGGCACCTCCGGGGTGAACCGCGGGTCGTGGTCGAAGTTGTAGGTGATGTCGATGTGGACCGGCGCGTTCACCACGCACCGGGCGGAGAACCACGTGCCGCGGCCCGGCTGGTACAGCACCTGCCGCATCTCCTGGAACGCGGCGTGCAGCCCTTCCGGCGGCATCACCTCGGGGGTGGTGCGGTCGGGCATGTAGACCTTCAGCGTCGCGTCCTGGACGGCCACGGTCATCCGCACCAGCAGGTCGATCCGCCGGAAGCCGTCCGGAGCAGCGTCCAGCAGCATGCCGCCGATGTGCTGGAGCAGCTCGTCGTGGCGCTGCTCAGAACCCGGCCGGCCAGAGGGCTGCGTTGTGCTCATTCGGGTAGCTCCTGACGTAGATCTCGGTCGTGCCGTCGGCGAGCGTCACACGCCACCGCGTCTGGTAGGTGTGGGGGTGGCGTTGCAGCGGGTCGCGCAGGGCGAACGTGTCGATCATCTCGACCGTACCGCCGGACTTCAGGAACTTCGCGCGGTCCCGCTCCATCCGGTGCCACGTCTCGGCGGTGGCGAACGCCGGCCGCCCGTTGCCCTGGTTCTGGTCGCGCTGCTGGCTCGACTGGTTCGCCGCCTCGCCGGGGCCGCCGGTCTCGTTGCCCTGGTGGTGCCCGCCGTCGGACAGCTTCTTGCCGTCCGCGTCGACCTCGCCGTGACTGCCGACGTCGGTCTGGGCGCTGCCGTCGCGCCGGATCGCGCCGCCGGACCTCAGGTCGGGCCGGCCGGTCGTCGCGACCGTCTCGCCGTCGCGGTTCGTGCGACCGCGCCACGCGTCGTTGTCGGCGACCAGCACCGCGTTGGGCAGCGGGTTGTTCAGGTCCGGGCTGAACGGCCGGAACGTGTGCACGTGCGAGGCCGCGCCGTCCGGGCCGGTCTGGAACGTGCCGTAGCCCTGCTTCTTGTGGTCGTCGAGCACGAACCGGGTGTCCGGCGGCAGGTCGGCGCGGCCGGCGAACGGGTCGGCGTTGGAGAACGGCCTGGTCACGGCGGCGCGCTGCTCGGGCGTCCAGCCGCTGGTGTCGCCGCTGACGACGTTCACCGAGTAGACGTAGCCGTCGTCGGTCTTGGTCCGCCGCATGGCCAGCTCGACCTCGCCGTTGGCGGGCGCCGGCCAGCTCTGGGTCGGGTGCTGGGCCTTGCCCAGGCCGTAGAAGCCGTCGGAGGTGACCTCGGCGTGCGACGGCGCCCGGGTGATCTCGGTGTTGACCCGGCTGCGCTGGCCCGAGTGGGTGTCCTCGAAGACCACGTGGCCGGACTCGTCGGTGAGGAACCGGCCGCGGTGCTGGCCGTGCTCGTCGGTGACGAGGTACTCGGTGCTGGGGTCGTGCACCTGGCCGGGCCGGCTGAACGGCTCGCCCTGCCCGAGGTCGGTGACCGGGGCCTGCCTGGTCGTGGTCGGCTCGGTGCGCTCGACCGCGTGCTGCGGGTGGCCCTCGACGTTGGTGGTGAACTCCTGGTGCAGGGGTCCGCGGTCGATGTTGTAGTTCGTGCCCTGAGAGGTGTGCTGGACCTCGGGGTTGCGGACGTCGGTGGACAGGTAGTCCGGCGCGGCCACCCACCTCGGCTTGCCGTCCGCGTCGGTCTGCACCGTGCCGCGGTAGGTGCCCTCGGTGTCGTGGACCTCCATCCGCGTGTTCGGCGGGAGGTCGGTGCGCGCGGTGAACGCCTCGTCCGGTCTGGGCGCGAGCGGGTGGTCGCGGTCGATCGCCTGCCGGCCGTTGGCTGGCTCGGGGATCGGCTCGATGATCACCGCGCGGTCGATCGTGACGGACCGGTCGCCGATCTTGATCGTGTCGTGGGTGGTCTGGCGGGTGCCGTCGGCGTTGGCCACGAACACGTCGTGCCGGTGGCCGACCTCGACGCGGTAGTGGGCGTTCGGCGCGGGGTGGCGGACCTCGGGGTTGTCGCCGTGGCGGGTGTTCGGCGCGATGGCGTCGACGTGGACGTTGCCGTCGGCGTCCACGTGCACGACGGTGCGGACGTTGCCGTCCTCGCCCTGGACCGTGATCCGGGTGTCGCGCGGCAGGTCCTGGCCGGTGTGGAAGAACGACTGGTCGTCGCGCAGCCGGACGTGCTGCTCGTTGGCGGTCTCGGGCGCCGTCCACGGCTGCTGGACCTGCGGCTCGATGTCGAGGCGGCCGCGGTGCTCCTGGCCGTCGGTGGCGAGGTCGCCCCTGGGCTCGTGGCCGGGCGGCATGCCGTGCTCGCCGGTCGGCGCGTGCGTGCCGTCGGGCTCGAACGCGTGCCAGCCGCCGTCGGGCGGGAGCTTCGGGCCGGTGCCCGACTCGTTCGGCGTGCTGGCGTAGACGTTGCCGTCGCGGTCGGACCAGGCCAGGGTGTCCGGCGCGATGACCCGCTGGCCGGTCTCGCGGGCGACGTGCGCGGCCAGGCTGTTCTCGCCGCCCGCGCCCGCGTCGCAGCCGACGAACACGATCGGCCGGTCGGCGAGGTCGGGGTGGTTGTTGATCAGCTCGACCAGCTCGGCGCGGGTGTAGTGCGTGTCGCCGATGCGGACGCCGTCGCCGTCGGTGTGGATGTCGAGGACGACGTGGTCGTCGTTGGCCGGGATGCGGCTCGACAGGTCGCGCAGGCGGTCCTCGGTGTGCAGCGCGACGCCCGAGTCGGTGACCTGGCTGTTGCGGATCGCCTGGTCGACGCGCTGGGACACCTCGCCGATCGGGATCGGTCCCTGGTGCGCGACCGGGCCGAGGTCGGGGTTCGGGGTGAGGGTCGCGGGCGGGTCGGCCGGGGTGTAGCCGTCGAACGCGCCGTTCCGCGCGTCGGCGACGGTGACCGGGTCGGGCGTGCGGACGTTGCCGTCCTGGTCGAACGTGCCGAAGTCGGGCGGCAGCACGCGACCGTCGGCGGGCGGCACGTCGACCTCGTGCAGGACGCCCAGGTCGATCAGGCGCTGGACGCTCATCTTGCCCGTGGCCGGGTCGGCGAGGGCCGCGTCGAGGACGGGTTGGAGCTGGCGCGCGCCGCCGTTCTGGTCGAAGGCGGGTGCGACCGGGGCCAGCTCGACGGTGAGCGGGGCGTCCAGGACGTAGACGTGGTAGCCCTTGCCGAGGCTGTCCGGCATGATCGCGCGCTCGCCGAACCCGTAGGCCTGGCCGTCCGGGCGCAGCGGGGAGAGGAAGTCGCCGTTGGGGCTGCCGAACCGGTCGAGGACGGTGCCGGCGGGCAGTTCCACGACGACCCGCGGGCCGTCCGCGCCCTGGTTCGGCGGCCAGTCGATGCTGCCGTCGGGCTTGGAGTGGGCGTCGCGGAACGACTGGTAGTCGCCGTACGGGCCGTAGGGCTGGTAGGTCGGCTCGATGAGGGCGGCGGCGCGTTGGTCGTACGTGCCGACGGACTGGTCCGTGGGGCCGGTGCTCTCGTGGACGGGGACGTAGGGGCCGTCGTGGGAGAAGCCGGGGACGACGCCTGCGGGCTGGCCCCAGACGTTCTTCTGGGGGAACGGATCCGCGGCGGTGCCGGTATCCGCGCCGGTATCCGCGCCGGTCGTGTCGGTCTTCGCGTCGGTGTCGGTGCCGGTGCCGGTGTCGGTCTCGGCGGGCCACTCGTGGCTGGACGCCGGGGTGTGCTCGTCGCCGGGTTCGCCGACCAGGTCGTTCGGCGTCTCGGTGCTTTCGGTGTCGGGGGTGCTGTCGGTGTCCGGCGTGCTGTCGGTGGGGTCGGGCGACATGCTGTCCGGCGGCGTGCTGTCGACCGGGGCGCTGTCCGGCTTGGGCCCGTCCGTGGAGGGCGTGGGGCCGTCGGTGGCCGGGGTCGGGCCGCTGGTCGGCGGCGTCGGGCCGTCCGTGCCGCGAGCGGCGGGAGCGGGGCCGTCGGTGCGGTGCGGAGCCGTCGGCGGCTGGGAGGTAGCAGGCTGGGAGGTAGCAGGCGGGGCGGTAGCCGGCTGGGCCGAACGTGCCGCCGGCTCCGGCCCGCGCGTCGGCGCGGAAGCGTCCGGCCGGACCGGTGCTCCGGGTTGCGGACCAGCGGGCGCGGGTCCGCCGGGCTGCGGGCCGAACCCACCAGGCTGCGGACCGAACCCACCGGGCTGCGGCGCGGGCGCGGACGTCTGCGGCGGAGCGGTGGACGCGGGCCCGCGCTGCTCGGGCAACGCCCCGGGACCGGTCGCGGGCAACGGCTGAACCGGCATCCCGGTCAAGGAACTGGCACTGACGGAGTCGTGCCCGCGCCCGTTCTGATCCCGGCCGGAAGGCGAGCCGGACGACGCGGGAGGAGCGGGAGGTGCGGAAGGATCGGCCACGAAGCCACTGGCCGCGGGCGCGGCAGCCCCACGCCCACCACCGGGCGCACCGCCGGCCGGAGGCGCGACACCGCCGGCCGCACCCGCCATCGGCGCACCAGCCGCCGGAGCCCCAGTCGCCGGAGCCCCAGTCGCCGGAGCCCCAGTCCCGGCCCCCGCGGCGGGAGCTGCCCCACCGGCCGCCGGACCACCACTGCCGCCCACCACCGGCGCGGAACCGGCAGGCGCGGAACCCGAAGGCGCAGAACCCGAAGGTGCGGATCCAGGCGTCGGCCCACCAGGCATCGACCCACCGGACACCGACCCACCAGGCGTAGATCCACCGGGCATCGACCCGCCGAGCGGCATCCCACCCGCGATCACACCGCCGGCAACAGCCCCGCCGGCCAGTGCCCCACCAACAGGCGCACCACCCGGGACCGGACCACCAGCAGCCGGACCACCAGCAACCCCGCCACCGGGCACCGACCCACCAGGCAGTGCGCCACCGGGCGTCGCCCCACCGGGAACCGCTCCAGGCGTCGGCCCACCCGGCACAGAGCCACCAGGCGTCGATCCACCCGGCGTGGCACCGCCGGGCAAAGCACCGCCAGGCACAGCTCCGCCAGGAACCGGCCCACCAGCGGTCGAGCCGCCGGGAGTGGACCCACCGGGCACCGGGCCGCCCGGCGTCCCACCCGGCGTCGACCCGCCGGGCAGCGAGCCGCCAGGGACAGGCCCGCCGGCCGTCGCACCGGCCGGCGTCTGCCCACCAAGAGACGAACCACCGAGCGCCGAACCACCAGGCGTGCCACCGCCCGGCACACCGCTACCCGGCGCACCAACCCCCGGCATCCCCGCACCAGGCGTCGGACCGCCGTGACCCTGCCCGCCGGGAGTCGTCCCACCGAACGGAGAACCACCCGGCACAGACCCACCCGCGGCGGGCACACCGGGCATCGCCCCACCCGGCCGGAGACCAGGCGCGGCGGACGCGCTGTGAGGCGTCGCGGCAGGAGCGGCGGTAGCGGCGGGAGCAGCGCTCAACCCGCTCGGCGGACCGCCGGCCGTGCCCGGCGCGAACGCCGGACCACCAGGCATCCCACCGGGCATCCGGGCAGGGGCAGCACCCGGCGTCGAACCAGGAGCCGAACCGGGAGCCGAACCGGGAGCAGGACCGCCGGGCGCGCTGCTCGGGGCCGGTCCACCGGGAGCCGTCCCGAGCCGACTGCCGATCGACGGCCCCGTCCCACCACCACCGGGTGACGTCGGCACCGACGCGCCGCTGCGCCCACCGGACGTCCCGGGACCGTTGAAGGCCGACGGCGCCGGAGCACCACCAGGCGAAGACCCGGCGGACTCACCACCGACCGAAGGCGGCGCGCTGACCCTCGGCCCGGGCGCGGGCGGTGCGGCCACGGACGAAGCCGCGGTCGTCCCGGCGGGCGGCCGGTTCAAGCCGTCACGGTTCACCGGCGGCCCACTCGGCGAACCTCCGGGCACCCCACCGGGCACACCACCAGGCACGCCACCGGGAACGCCGCCCGGCGTCGGCCCGAGGTTCGGCGGCCCGCCGTCCGGCCCGCCGGCGTTCACCCGCGGCGGCTCGACGGAGATCCCGTCCTTGGCGCCGCCGATCCCACCGGACACCGCACCGGCCGACGCGCCCATCAGCACGTCCCGCGCCGAGATGTCCTGCCCCATCACGGCCGCCGTGCCCACCGTGGACACCGCACCCTCGACCGCACCGCGCGTCGCGCCGACCGCCACCTGCCCGGCCAGCCCGCCGCCCTCGAACTTCAGCCCGCCCGACACCCCGCCGACCAGCCCGGACACCGCGCCCGAGACCGCCGCCTCGGTGGTCTTGCCCCAGTCCCACGACTCGCGGTCGCCGCGCGCCACCTGAATCGCCTGGATGGCCGCGTCGATGCCGACCGAGATCGCGACCTCCTTGAGGATCGCGATGATCAACTGCCGGAACGTGAACTGCACGATCAACCGGGTCGCCTGCTGCGCGATCGGGATGCCCGCCGTCGTCGCGCCGAACGTGCCGAACGCCGCGGCGATCAGCGCGGCGATCTCGATCGCCAGCGCGATCAGCGACGCGATGATCGACAGCTTGGTGTACTCCACCTCCAGCGCGGTGTTGTCGCAGCTGTCCGCCAGCTGCTCGCAGATCTTCTGCAGCTTCGGCAGGTAGGAGTCGTCGCCCGCGGAGAACTTCTTCCAGTACTCCTCGAACGCCTTGACGGCCTCGCCGGTCTGGCTCGCGTACACGGTGGACGCCGCGCCGTTGCCCTCGTCGATGACCGACTTCACGCCTTGCGCGGCCGTGCGGTAGGCGTCGGCCATCCGCCGAAGCGCCGTCTCGTCACCCTCCGGCCAGCTCTGCCCGACCACGATCGGGAAGAGCCAGGTGACCTCGCCCGGGATCTCGATGCCCACCGCAGTGCCCCTCAGTAAGTCCGGGAGATCCCGGTCGCGTTGCCCTGGTCGGAACCCTCGTAGGCATCGGCGGTCTGCTCCACGCCGGTGCGGATGTCGGCAAGGGCCGTGGCGAGGTTGCCGAAGGCCTCCAACGTCGCCTGCGAATTCGGCACGTACTCCTTGGCGAACGCCTGCCCGGACTCGTCGCCGCCCCAGCACTGGCCCTCGGCCTGCAACGCCGAGCTCAACGCCTGCAGCACGCCGCCCAGCGAATCACCCGCCGCACCGAACTGACCCGCGCCTCGGCGCAGGCCGGACACGCTGACGTCGAACCCGCTCACCAGCCACTCCTGTCCATGATGGTGTCGCCGTCGTCATCGTCGGACCGCGGCGCGGGACGACGCGGCTGCGTCGACGGCTGCGGCACGACGGGCGGCTGGGGGATGAGGTCGGCCAGGGACGGCACGCCGGGCAGCATCTCCGACAGGTCGATGCTCGGGCCTGCCTGCGCGGGCGCGAGCACCTCGTTCAGCTCGGTCCTGGCCTTGGCCACGGCCTGCTGCACGGTCTCGGCGGTGAGCCGGGCCAGCTTGTCGGGCGTGGTGCGCTCGAACGCGTTGGCGGAGAACTCCAGGGACGTCAACGCGCCGGCGGAGTCGACGGTGGCGCGCACGGAGCCGTCCTTGGACACCGCGGTCGCCGTGATCGCCATGGCCTGCGCCTGCGTCTCGCGCAGCTCGTCGGTCTTCTTCCGCAGCTCGGCCAGGAGGGAGTCGACCTGCTCGCGCATGGCCGCGTTCCGCGCCTCCAACTCGGCGCGTCGTCCTGTCGGATCGGTCACAGCGGTCCCCTCGTGAGCGCTCTCCAGAGGTGCTGACGCTAACCGAGGCCCACGGGTTCCCGCGGATATTCGGCGGTGGGTTGTCGGTGCGTGCGGGCAGAGTGTCACCGTGCTCCGTCCGTACCGGGAACTCGCCGCGATACCCCACTTGCCGTGGCTGCTGCTGTGGTCGATGGTCGGCCGCATCCACCTGCCGGGCACGCCGCTGGCGGTGTCGTTCCTGATAGCTGGGTGGACGGGGTCGTACGCGCTGGCCGGTGTGGTCGGCGGCGCGTTGACGCTGGGCATGGGTGTGGCGGGCCCGCTGCGGGGCCGTGCCGCGGACCGGAGCCCGGCCGGGCGGCTGCTGCTGGTCACTTCGGCCGGCTACGGCGTCGGCATCGCGGTGCTCGGCGTGCTGCCCGCCGTCACGCCCGGCGGGGCGTGGCCGTTGGCGGTGGTGGTGGCGTTCCTGACCGGGCTGTCCACGCCGCCGGTGACGGCGATGAGCCGGGCGAGCTTCCCCCGGCTGGCGACGGGACCCGCGCAGTCGGCGGTGTTCACCGTCGAGGCGTCCATGCAGGAGGTCATGTACATCGTCGGTCCCGCGCTGGCGGCGACCGTGGTGGCGGTGTGGAACGCGCAGGTCGCGCTGTGGCTGTGCGGCGCGCTGGCGGTGCTCGGCGCGCTCGGCTTCGGCGGCGCGCTGCGACGGGCCGGGCTGGACCGCCCGGTGGCGCGTGAGGCCGCACCCGGTGGGCGGACGCTGCTGCGCGACGGTTCGCTGGCGTTGGCGCTGCTGACGACGCTGTTCCTGGTGGCGTCGCTCGTGACGATCGACATGGTGATCATCGCGTGGGCACGTGACCTGGGCAGACCCGCGATGGCCGGTGTGCTGACGGCGGTGTGGGGCGTCGGGTCGGTCCTCGGCGGGCTGATCGCGGGCGGGCTCGTCGGGCAGGCCAGGTTCACGCGGCGGATGCTGGTGATGGCGCTGGGCATCGCACCGCTGGTGCTGGTGCTGCCACCGGTGCTCGACCCGTCGTCGGTGTGGTTGATCGGTGCGGTGCTGGGGGTGGGGGGCATGGCGATCGCGCCCGCCATCGCGGCCAACAACCAGCGGATCAGCGGGCTCGCGCCGGACGAGCGCAAGGCCGAGGCGTTCGGCTGGATGGGCACGTTCACCACGGCGGGCTCGGCGTTGGCGCTGCCGGTGGCCGGGTCGCTGCTGGACCACTTCGGGCCGGCCGCGGCGGCCGGTGCGAGCACGGTGGCGGCGTTGGTCGGCGCGTTCCTGGCGAGCCGGGTGCGCGAGCGGGAGGCAGTGCGGGTTGGGTGACCGGGTTCGGCTGGTCGGTGCGCTGCTCGCGTTCGTCGGCGGGGCGTTCCTGGCTGTTCAGGGGCGGTTGAACGGCGAGCTGGGGCACGTGTTCGGCGACGGGTTCCTGGCCGCGCTGGTGTCGTTCGGCGGCGGGTTCGCGCTGTTGCTGCTCGCCGTGCCGACGACGGCGGCGGGGCGGGCCGGGCTCGGCCGGCTGTGGTCGTCGCTGCGGGACGGGCGGATCCGCTGGTGGCAGTGCGTCGGCGGCGCGTGCGGGGCGTTCTTCGTGTCCACGCAGGGGTTGACGGTCGCGGCGCTCGGCGTGGCGGTGTTCACGGTGGCGGCGGTGGGCTCGCAGGCGGTGAGCAGCCTGCTGGTGGACCGGGCGGGCATCGGTCCGGCCGGGCGGGTGGCGTTGACCTGGCCGCGGGTGGCCGGTGCGGCGTTGGCGGTGGTGGCGGTCGCGGTGGCCGTGTCGGACGAGGCCGGTGACCCGTCGGCGTTGTGGCTGGCGCTGCTGCCCGCGCTGGGCGGGTTCGGGCTCGGCTGGCAGCAGGCGGTGAACGGGCTGGTGCGCGAGGCGGCGCAGAGCACGCGCGTGACCACCCTGATCAACTTCGGCACCGGGACGGCGGTGCTGCTCGTCGTGTGCGCGGTCGACGTGGCGGTGCGCGGGCTGCCCACGGCCGCGCCGAGCGAGCCGTGGTTCTACGCGGGCGGGGCGCTCGGGGTCTGCACCATCGGCTCGGCCGTGCTGGCCGTGCGGTGGCTCGGCGTGCTGCTGGTCGGGCTGTGCCAGGTCGCCGGGCAGCTCGTCGGCGCGCTCGCGGTGGACGTCGTGGCTCCCGCCGCAGGTGAGCACGTGTCCGTGCTCGCGCTGGTCGGCACGGCGTTGACGCTGCTGGCCGTGGTGGTCGCCGCGTTGCCCGGCCGGCGGTGATGAGAGGATGAGGCACGTGACTGCGACGATCCTCAACGGCAGGGCCACCCGGGACGCGATCTTCGAAGACCTGCGCGCGCGGGTCGGCGCGTTGCGCGAGCGGGGGGTGACGCCGGGGCTGGCCACCGTGCTGGTCGGTGACGACCCGGGCTCGCACTCGTACGTGCGGGGCAAGCACCTGGCGTGCGAGAAGGTCGGCATCACGTCGATCCGCCGCGACCTGCCCGCGGACACCACGCAGGCGCAGCTGGAAGAGGTCATCGACGAGCTGAACGCCGACCCGGCGTGCACCGCGTACATCGTGCAGCTGCCGCTGCCCAAGCACCTCGACCCGAACCCGATCCTGGAGCGCATCGACCCGCGCAAGGACGGCGACGGCCTGCACCCCGTCAACCTGGGCAAGCTGGTGCTCGGTGACGAGGCCCCGCTGCCCGCCACCCCGCGCGGCGTGGTCGAGCTGCTGCGGCGGTACGACGTGCCGCTGTCGGGCGCGAACGTCACCGTCGTCGGTCGCGGTGTGACGGTCGGGCGTCCGATCGGGCTGCTGCTGACCAGGCGTTCGGAGAACGCCACCGTGACGTTGTGCCACACCGGCACCAAGGACCTGGCCGCCGAGGTGCGGCGGGCGGACATCGTCGTCGCGGGCGCGGGCAGCCCCGGTCTGATCACCGCGGACATGGTGAAGCCCGGCGCGGCCGTGGTCGACGTCGGCATCACGCGCACCGAGGCGGGGTTGGTGGGCGACGTTCACCCGTCCGTGGCCGAGGTGGCGGGTTTCCTGGCGCCGATCCCGGGTGGCGCGGGTCCGATGACCATTGCGATGCTGCTGACCAACACGGTCGAGGCAGCCGAGCGCACGGCCTGAGGCGGGAAGCGGTGGAGTTGTTGCCGGAGCAGCGCTGGCGGTCCGCGGCGGGCAAGCACCTGCCGTTCGCGCTGGTGCTGGTGGTGGTGGGGCTCGGTCTCGTGCGGATCGTCCAGTACCACTGGCGGCAGGGCGCGGTGCTGATCGGCGTCGCGCTGCTGGTCGCCGCGCTGCTGCGAGTCCTGGTGACGGACGAGCAGGCCGGGCTGATCGCGATCCGGGGGCGCAGCGTGGACGCGCTGCTGTACTCGGGGCTGGGCTTTGCGGTGATCTTCGTGGCGATGACCATCATCGGTGGTCCGCTGGATCGGTGACCTGGGCCGGGCGGGCTTGGTCAGGTTCGTTCGGTTCGTTCGGCTGGGTTCGTTCGGTTCGTTCGGCTGGGTTCGTCGGTCAGGTTCGGTCGACCAGTGCTGTGATCAGCTCGGTCATCTCCTCTGGCGGAAGCACGTCGGGCAGGGTCAGGTGCTCCACCATCAGGCCGCTCATCGCCAGGTAGAGCGAGACGACGGTGGTGCGGTCGCCGGGTAGGCCCGCGTCCAGGTGGAAGCGGACGTTCTGCTCCAGGTTCTCGCTGATCGTCCTGGTCAGCGCGGCCTGGAGCTCGGGGCGCCTGGTGGCTTCGAGTCTCAGTTCCAGCAGGGCCAGGTAGCCCGTGCGGTCGACTTGGAGCCGTTCCAGCAGTTCTTGCAGCAGGCGCACCACGAGGCTCTTGTCCGGTGGCGCGTCCATCGTCCTGGCCAGCCTCTGCGCGTCCGGTGTCAGCCGGACGTGGATGTGCTCGCCGACCTGTCGCAGCAAGTCGTCGCGGCTGGTGAAGTAGTTCGACGCGGTGCCGTTGGGCACCCCCGCCTCCTGGTCGACGGCACGGAACGTCAGCCCTCGCGCGCCCTCGCGCGCCAGCACCTCGATCGCCGCGTCGACCAGCGCCATTCGCCTGTTCGGGTTGCGCACCACGGTTCCTCCTTGACAACTACTCCGGGCATAGTACTACAGTCGGAGCACTACGGGTGGAGTGGTTGTCGCTGCGTCCGTGCCGAGCCCGTGAACCAGGAACCCCGGAACCAGGAACCCAGGAGGAATCCACCATGCGAACCCTGACCTACTTCGTCGCGACCTCGCTCGACGGCTTCATCGCGGACCCGAAGGGTGGTTTCGGCGACTTCCTGTTCGAAGGCGACCACATGACCGCCCTGGTCGAGGAGTACCCCGACACGCTGCCCGCGCAGGCTCGCGAGGCCATGGGCATCGACGTGCCCAACCAGCACTTCGACACGATCCTCATGGGTCGCGCCACCTATCAAGTGCCAGGAGGACTACCGAGTCCCTACCCACACCTGCGCCAGTACGTGGTGTCGTCACGGCTGAGCACGACGCCCGAGGACGTGCAGGTGGTGACGGATCCGCTGGCCAAGGTGCGTGAACTGAAGGAAGAGTCGGACGGTCTGGGCATCTGGCTGTGCGGAGGAGGCAGGTTGGCCGCCGGCCTGCTGCCCGAGATCGACGAACTGGTGCTCAAAATTCACCCGATTGTACTGGGTAAGGGCATCCCCCTGTTTGCGGGCGAGTTCCCCACTGCGCGATTCGCCAAGGCGTCGACCAGAGTTTTCGACTCGGGGGTGGTGTTTGCTTCGTATGCCAAGGTGGATGGCGTCTGAGCTGCGATTGAGGTTCCGGTTCAGTTTTCAGTTTGATGCCCGGCTTGGGTTCGGCTCGATTTGACATGGGGCCCTTACGGGCACCCCAGGCAGGCCAAAGCCGGGCAGGCCTGGCGGGAAAAGCGTCCGCCAGGCCTGCCCGG
>NZ_JBVJVK010000041.1:0-19667 GCF_055603705.1 Actinosynnema sp. NPDC037264
CTCCAGGATCGCCCACTCCGCATCCGTCAGATCACCACGCGCCACAACGCAATTTGATCAAACCCTACGATCAACATTCCGGCGGACACGCCCTAATCCGCTGGCCCTCCGCGGTGGCCATGGCCGACCATGCGCGGGTGGGATACCTGGACGCGAACGGCCTCGCCTTCCGCCTGCCCGACGGACGCGAGCTGTTCCGCGACGTGTCGTTCAAGGTCGGCACGAACAGCGTGGTCGCCCTGGTCGGCGCGAACGGCGTCGGCAAGACGACCCTGCTGAGGATTCTCTCGAACGAGCTGACGCCCACCGCGGGCAGCGTCCGCGTGCAGGGCGGCCTCGGCGTGATGCCGCAGTTCGTCGGCTCGGTCCGGGACGGAAGCACCGTCCGCGACCTGCTGCTAGCCGCGTCGCCCGCGTCGCTGCGCGCCGCCGCGAAGGCGCTCGACGAGGTCGAGCTCCAGCTCATGGAGACCGACGACGAGCCGACGCAGATGCGCTACGCCGACGCGATCACCGCGTGGGGCGAGGTCGGCGGCTACGACGCCGAGGTGCTGTGGGACACCGTCACGGTCGCCGCGCTCGGCGTGCCATTCGACCGGGCCCGGTTCCGCGAGGTCCGCACGCTGTCCGGCGGCGAGCAGAAGCGGCTGGTGCTCGAAGCGCTGCTGCGCGGCCCGGAGCAGGTGCTGCTGCTCGACGAGCCGGACAACTACCTCGACGTGCCCGGCAAGCGCTGGCTGGAGGACCGGCTGCGCGAGACCGGCAAGGCCGTGCTGCTGGTCAGCCACGACCGGGAGCTGCTCGACGTCGCCGCGACGCACGTCGTGACGGTGGAGGCGCACTCGGCGTGGACGCACGCGGGCTCGTTCGGCACCTGGCACGGCGCCCGCGCGGCCCGCATCGACCGGCTCGCCGAGCTGCACCGGCGGTGGGACGAGGAGCACGACCACCTCAAGGAGCTCGTCCGCACGCTCCAGATCCAGGCCAGGATCAGCGAGGTGATGGCGGCGAAGTACCGGGTCATGCGGGCCAAGCTGGAGAAGTTCGAGGGGGCGGGTCCGCCGCCGGAGCTGCCGACGGACGAGAAGGTGACGCCCCGGCTGCGCGGCGGCCGCACCGGCGTGCGCGCCATCACCGTGGAGGACCTCGAGCTGACCGGGTTGATGAAGCCGTTCAGCACGGAGGTCTTCTTCTCCGACCGCGTGGCCGTGCTCGGCTCGAACGGGTCGGGCAAGAGCCACTTCCTGCGGCTGCTCGGTGGCGGCGACGTCGCGCACACGGGTGTGTGCCGCCTCGGGGCGCGGGTGGTGCCGGGCCTGTTCGCGCAGACCCACCAGCACCCGGAGTGGATCGGCCGCACGCTGGTCGACGTCCTGTGGCACGGCGAGGGCGGCCGCAAGGGGCTCGACCGGGGCGCGGCGATGGCCGTGCTGAGCCGCTACGGCCTCGGCAAGCAGGGCGACCAGCGGTTCGAGACGCTCTCCGGCGGCCAGCAGGCGCGGTTCCAGGTGTTGTTGCTGGAGCTGTCCGGCGCCACGCTGCTGCTGCTGGACGAGCCGACCGACAACCTCGACCTGAACTCGGCCGAGGCGTTGCAGAACGCCCTGGAAGGCTTCACCGGCACGGTCGTCGCGGTCACGCACGACCGCTGGTTCGCCCGCGGTTTCGACCGGTTCCTGCTGTTCCGGTCCGACGGCGAGGTCGTCGAGGTGGACGAGCCGGTGTGGGACGAGACGCGGGTCAAGCGCGCCCGGTAGCGCGATCCGGGCTGCCTGGGCGGTGCGGCCGGGTCTGGCAGCTTTCCGACGCATCGCCGGCGGACCACCACGCGAGGGCGCGTCGGTCGTTCGCGTCCTCATTTGCCGGCGATCACGCTTTTCGATCGTCGGGAAATCAGGGCGCGAACGACCGACTTCCAGGCGACCGAGCCCGCGACGCCGGAGGCAGCGCACTCCAACACAGGTGCTCGGCGTCGTCGTCGGGCTCGTCGTGCTGGTCCTGGTGGTGGCGGTCGCCCGGCACCGCGCCCGTCCGCCGAAGACGCTGCCGCTGGCCGTCGGCGTGCTGGTCGGCGTGGGTCTGCAAGGCCTGATCGGCGGCCTCAGCGTGCGCCGCGCCCTCGCGCCCGAGATCGTCGCGGTCCACTTCCTGGTCAGCATGGTGCTGGTCGCCGCGCTCGTCGTGCTGGTCGACCGGCTCGGCAGGCCCGACGCGGTGCCGACCGCGCCGGCCGACTTCCGGCTCCGGTACGGCATGAGGGCGATGCCCGTGGCGCTGACCGCCGTGGTCGTGCTGGGCGTCCTGGTCACCGGCAGCGGTCCGCACGGCGGTGACGAGGACGCGCGCCGGTTCGGCTACGACCTCGCCGAGGTGGCCGCGTGGCACGCGGTGGCGGTCGTGGTGCTGGTCGGCCTCCAGCTCGGTGCGGCGATCGTGCTGCGCACCGCGGCCGCGTTCGCCGCGCTCGCGCTGTCGGTCGTCCAAGGCGTGATCGGCTCGGTGCAGGAGGCGATGGCGCTGCCGGTGCCGTTGGTGGCGGCGCACGTGGTCACCGGCGCGCTGGTCGTCGCGGCCACCACGCACCTGGTCGTGCGGACGTTCCGGGGCTAGCGGGCGCTCGGCTCCGGCGTGCGGGTCGACGCGTCCTCGGACTCCGTCGGCTCGACGCCCCGCTCGACCAGGTGACCGGTCTCGAACTCGCGTTCCAGCACCCACAGCCCCTCTTCACGCCGCCACGACGTCAGCGAGGCGTTGGGCACGACGGTGTTGCGCGCGAACGCGGCGAGGTCGGGTTCGGGCAGGCACTCCAGCAGGTAGCGCAGCAGGAACGCCTGCAGCTCGTGCCCGAACAGCAGCACGCGCCGCCCGTCGAGGTCGCGCAGCAGCGACCGCAGCCGCAGCGCCACGTCCGCCCACGACTCACCGCCCGGCGGCCGGTAGTAGAACTTGCCGAGCCGCCGCTCGCGCGCCCGTTCCTCCGGGTACCGCGCCGCCACGCCGTGGCTGGTCAGCAGGTCCAGCACGCCCAGCTCGCGGTCGCGCAGCCGTTCGTCGACCCGTGACCGCGGTCGCCCGCTCACGGTGAGCCGCGCGGTGTCGATGGCCCGCCGGTACGGCGAGCAGACCACGAGGTCCGGCCACTCCTCGCGCGGCAGGGCGGCGAACCACCGGCCCAGCGCCCGGCCCTGCCGCTCGCCCTGGTCCGACAGCGGCACGTCCGCGTCGCGATCGAGGAGGTCCACGACCTCGTGACCGGCCGACTCCGCGGCCTCGCTCGCCACGTTGCCGGTGCTCTCGCCGTGCCTGATCAGCCCGATCCAGTCCACCCCAAGGGAGTCCACCTGAGCCAACCTAGCGCTCCGTCGCCGCCTCGGCACTCCCTGGCGTCGACCCGGGCGCGGCTGGACTCCGCGCGTGGACGTGGAGGTGGCCCGGCAGGTCATCCGCGGTCGGCGGGCAGCCGGCCGGACCTGACCGCCGCGACCAGCTCCTCGTGGTCGGCGCACGTCCGGTCGGCGTAGTCCAGCGCGTACCGGGCGATCGCCTCGTCCAGCTCCTCGCCGCCCGCGCAGTACCCCGCCAGCAGCCGCGGGTCGACCGACCGGCTGTGCGCGCGGGCCAGCAGCGCGCCCGCGAGCCGGCCGTAGTCGTCCAGGTCGTCCCGCTTCAACGTGGTCGCGTCGATCTCGCCCTTGCGGTTGCGGAACTGCCGGACGATGTAGTCCCGGCCCTCGATCGTGGTCCAGCCGAGCAGGATGTCGGTCTCCGCCTGCACGAGCCGCGCGCCGTGCACGATCCGCTTGCCCTCGTGCTTGACCGGCGGCGCGCCCAGGAACGGCGCCAGCGCCGACGGTCGCGCCTCCTTCGCCTGCAGCACGAGCGCCTCGTCGCCGTTGCCGTGCAACAGGACCAGGTAGTTGCGCAGGCCCACGCTGCCGGTGCCGACGACGCGGAACGCCACGTCCGACACGCTGTAGCGCATGATCAGCTCGTACCGGGACTCGCGCAGCGTGTCCACATAGGACGGCAGGGCGTCCACGACGGACCGCGCCACCTCGTCGGAGATCCGGGACAGCACGGGCGGGTCCGGCACGAACCGGATGTGCTCGCCCTCGCGCCGGGTCCACTTGGCCGCCACCCGGGCGCTGGTGTTCTTGCGCGCCTTGGACGCGGCCTTGGTGAAGTCGTCCAGCAGGTCGTCGGCCTTCGTCTTGGACAACGCCGACTCGTCGCCCAGCGCGTTCCACGACTCCATGAACGGGATCTCGGCCAGGTGCCGCGCCGCACCGCGGTAGGCGCGCACGGCGTCGGACGCCGCGTCCCGGCAGCCCTTCTCCGACACGCCGCCCTCCCGGCCCGCCAGCACCAGCGAGGTCGCCAGCCGCTTCAGGTCCCACTCCCACGGGCCGGGCAGCGTCTCGTCGAAGTCGTTGATGTCCATCACGATCCGGCCTTCGGGCGTGCCGTAGAGGCCGAAGTTGGCCGCGTGCGCGTCACCGCACAGCTGGGCGTCCAGCCCGCTGCGCGCGCCCACGGCCAGGTCGCCCGCCATCAGCCCGGCGCTGCCCCGGAAGAACGCGAACGGCGAGACGAGCATCCGGCCGATCCGCAGCGGCACGAGGTCCGGCAGGCGGCCCTCGTTCGACGCGTCCACGAACTCGACCACCGACGGCCGGTCCGGCGCGAGCCGCAGCTCGCGGTGCGCCCGGTGGCTCACCGCCGCCCGCAGCTCGCGGCCGCGCGCCAGGACCTCTTCCGGTTCGACCCACTGCCCCAGCGCGACGGCCGCCTCGGCCCGCTTGCGTTCACCCATGCGGGTAAGGATGCGTCACGCCACGACGGGATACGTGTGCCGCGACACGTCTGTGACCTGCGGTAACGGTCCGTGGTCGGTCCGTGTGGAACGGAAGCGGGTCAATCGGACACAGTGCCCAAAACCTCGGCGACGGCGTCGACGCCCCGGTCCAGCTCCGCGCGCGTGATGACGAGCGGGGGAGCGACGCGCAGGGTCGTGTCCTGCGTCTCCTTGCACAGCACGCCCAGCCGGGCCAGCGCCTCCGACGCCGCACGGCCGCGCGGTCCGCCGGGCGCGATCTCGACGCCCGCCCACAGCCCGCGCCCGCGCACCTCGGCCACCCCGCGCCCGACCAGCTCGCCCAGCCGCGCGTGCAGGTGGGCGCCCAGCTCGCGGGACCGCTGCTGGAACTCGCCGGTCGCCAGCAGCCGCACCACGGCCCGCCCGACCGCGCACGCCAGCGGGTTGCCGCCGAACGTCGACCCGTGCTCACCGGGCCGCAGCACGCCGAGCACCGCGCGGCTGCCGACCACCGCCGACACCGGCATGATGCCGCCGCCCAGCGCCTTGCCCAGCGTGTAGAGGTCGGCGCGCACGCCCTCGTGGTCCAGCGCGAGCAGCTCGCCGGTGCGGCCCAGGCCGGACTGGATCTCGTCCGCGATCATCAGCACGTGGTGCTCGTCGCACAGCGCCCGCACGCCCGCCAGGTAGCCCGCCGGCGGCACGACCACGCCCGCCTCGCCCTGGATCGGCTCCAGCAGCACCGCCGCCGTCCGCTCGGTGATCGCGTCGCGCAACGCCTCCAGCGAGCCGTACTCGACGACCTTGAAGCCCGGCGTGAACGGCCCGAAGTCCTCCCGCGCGGTGTCGTCGGTGGAGAACGAGACGATCGTGGTGGTCCGGCCGTGGAAGTTCGACCCGGCGACCACGATCTCGGCCGTGCCGGCCGGCACGCCCTTCACCCGGTACGCCCACTTGCGGGCGACCTTGATCGCCGACTCGACGGCCTCCGCGCCGGAGTTCATCGCCAGCACCATCTCGGTGCCGGTCAGCTCGGCCAGCTCGCGGCAGAACGGGCCGAACTGGTCGTGGTGGAACGCGCGGCTGGTCAGCGTGACCCGGCCGAGCTGCTCGACTGCGGCGGCGACCAGGTCGGGGTGGCGGTGGCCGAAGTTCAGCGACGAGTAGCCGGACAGGAAGTCCAGGTAGCGGCGTCCGTCGACGTCGGTGACCCACGCGCCTTCGCCGTGCGAGATGACGACCGGCAGCGGGTGGTAGTTGTGCGTGCTCCATTCCTCGTCGAGCGAGATGAAGTGCTGGGAGCTCAGAGCTGCGGCCATGGCGGTCATGTCACCAACACTAAGGGGCCTGCGCCAGCGAATTCATCCGTCAGGCGTTGCGCATCCGTCATGTTCGTTGCGCAATCGGACGTTTTGGCGGCGATTCGTTGTGCGATCGGCAAGCCCAAGATCGGCGGGTTACCCTCCGACGATGGCCGACAAGTCCGCGCAGGTCCAGTCGATATCAGACGCCTTCCGGGTGGACCCGGAAGCCTTCGACCTCCCCAAGGTCGACCCGGCCGCGACGCCGGTCGGGCCGCGGTCGAAGACGGAGGCCGCCGCGGACATGGCGGTGATCGGCCGCGAGCTGGACCGGCTCCAGGAGGCGCTGTACGCGGAGGGCACGGGCGGGGGCCGCCGGCGGGTGCTGCTGGTGCTCCAGGGCATGGACACCTCCGGCAAGGGCGGCACGATCCGGCACGTCGCGGGCCTGGTCAACCCGCAGGGCCTGCACATCGCGTCGTTCAAGAAGCCGACCCGGACCGAGTTGCGGCACGACTTCCTGTGGCGCATCCGCCGCCAGGTGCCGCAGCCGGGCTACATCGGCGTGTTCGACCGCTCGCACTACGAGGACGTGCTGGTCGCACGGGTGGACAACCTCGTGCCGTCGACCGAGTGGCGGCGCCGGTACCGGCAGATCAACGCGTTCGAGGCGGAGCTGGCGGAGCAGGGCGTGACCGCGGTCAAGTGCTTCCTGCACATCTCGCCGGAACGGCAGCGCGAGCGGCTCATCGCCCGGCTGGAGGACCCGCTCAAGCGCTGGAAGTACAACCCGGGCGACCTGGAGGTGCGGGCCAAGTTCTCCCGCTACCAGCTCGCCTACTCCGACGCGCTGGTCAAGTGCTCGACGAAGGTCGCGCCCTGGCACGTCGTGCCGTCGGACCGCAAGTGGTACCGGAACTGGGTGGTGGCCCGGCTGCTGCTGGAGGCGCTGCGCGGCCTGGCGCCCGCCTACCCGGAACCCTCGTACGATCCGGCCGTCGAGTTGGCACGGCTCCGGGAAGCCGACCCGCTGCGCTAGTCGCGATCTTCGGCGCGCCTCTTGCTCGTGCCCAGTGGTCCAGGCCACTGTGGGAGCCGCCGCGGGCGGTCGAGCGGAGGTTCGGTGTGGTTCTGGACAGGCGGCGGTTCCTGGGGGCCGTTGGCGTGGGAACGGGGTTGCTGATGACCGAGGGTGTCGCGCGAGCGGACGAGTCCGGGGCACGGGAGGAGGTCCGCGCCTACCTGGGCACCTACACGTCCTGGGCGGGCGGTGGCACGGGCCTCGGGCTCGGCTCGTACGACCCGGCGACGGGCAGGTTGCGCGTCACCGGCGTGGTGCCGGACGTGCCGAACCCGTCGTTCGTGATCGACGCGGGCCGGTGGGTGTACGCGGTCAACGAGAAGTCCGACGGGGAGGTGACCGCGCTGGCGGTCGGCCCGGACGGCGTGCCGAAGGTGATCGGCAGCCGGAGCACCGGCGGCGCGGACCCGTGCCACCTGGCGCTGCACCGGGGCTTCCTGCTGTCGGCCAACTACAGCTCGGGCAGCGTGGCCGTGCACCCCGTGCTGCCCGGGGGCGGGTTGGGCGAGCGCACGGACCTGGTCGTGCACACCGGCGCGGGACCGGACCCGGACCGGCAGGACGGGCCGCACGCCCACCAGGTGCTGGCCGACCCGAAGGGCGAGTTCGTGCTGGCGGTCGACCTGGGCACCGACTCGGTCT
Source organism: Actinosynnema sp. NPDC037264 (assembly GCF_055603705.1). Classification (NCBI taxonomy): domain Bacteria; kingdom Bacillati; phylum Actinomycetota; class Actinomycetes; order Pseudonocardiales; family Pseudonocardiaceae; genus Actinosynnema; species Actinosynnema sp. NPDC037264. The sequence continues at coordinate 7,841 of NZ_JBVJVK010000041.1, forward strand.
ACAGCTACCGCCTCAGCGGTGACGGCAAGCTGACCCCGGCCGCCACCGCGCGCGTGCACGCCGGCGCGGGGCCGCGGCACCTGGCGTTCCACCCGTCGGGCAAGCACGCCTACATCGCCAACGAGCTCGACTCCACGATCGTGGTCGCGGGCTACGACCGGGGCGTGCTCACGCCGGGCCAGAAGGTGAGCACGCTGCCGGCCGGCGCGCCGACCACGCCGCGCAACTACCCGGCGGAGATCGTGGTGTCGGCGGACGGGCGGTTCGCCTACCTGTCCAACCGGGGTCACGACAGCGTGGCCGTGTTCGCGGTGGAACGCGGCGGCGCGGCGCTGCGGCTGGTCGAGGCGACGCCGGTGGGCGGGAAGTTCCCCCGGCACATCGCGCTCGACGCGTCCGGCCGGTTCCTGCTGGCGGCCAACCAGAACTCCGACACGATCACCACGTTCGAGGTGGACCGGAGCACCGGGAAGCTGCGGCTGACGAGCACGTCCGCCGCGCCGATCCCGGTCTGCGTCGCCCTGACGAGGTAACTCCCGACGGGTTAACTTCCGCCGGCGGGACTGTCCACAGTGGTAGGCACCGGTGCATGAAGATGCTCGCGATCGCGCTGCTGATGGCCATCACACCCGCACCGGTCGCGCCGGAGCTCGTCGCGTTGGGTGACTCCTACGCGGCGGGCCTCGGCGCGGGCGGCGAGGCGTCCGACGACTGCCGGCGGAGCCCGCACGCGTACCCGAGCCTGTGGGCGAAGCGCAACGGCGCGTCCCTGGTGTTCGTCGCGTGCGCGGGCGCCAAGACGGACCAGGTGGCCGGGCAGGCGGAGCGGATCACGCCGAGCGCCACGCTCGTCACCATCACCGCGGGCGGCAACGACGCCGGGTTCGGCGACGTCATGACGACGTGCACCCTGGGCAACGACGAGGAGTGCGTGCAGCGGGTCGACGTGGCCGAGGCGTTCATCCGGGGCGAGCTGCCCGGCCGGTTGGACTCGCTGTACGGCGTGGTGGCCGACCGGAGGTCCGCGTCGGCCGAGGTCGTGGTGCTCGGCTACCCGCGGCTGTTCTCGCACGAGACGTGGTGCCTGATGAGCGGGCCGAAGCGGGCGGCGGTGAACCGGGCGGCGGACGTGCTGGCCGAGGTGACCGGCGACCGGGCGAAGGCGGCCGGGTTCGAGTTCGCGGACGTGCGGGAGCGGTTCGACGACCACGGCGTGTGCGCCGACGAACCGTGGCTGAACGGCCTGGTCCTGGTCCCCGTCGACCGCTCCTACCACCCGAACCGGGCAGGCCAGGAATCCGGCTACCTCCCAGCCCTGACCGACGCCACCACCCGCGCGGACACCCCGACCACCGCCACCTGACCACCCCGCCACCCCCCGCCAGCTCGCCCGCTTCCTCCGGCAAGATCGCCCGCCACCCCCGCCGGATCGCCCGCCGCCGCTAGACCCCGACTGCCCCACGCGGTCACCGCCCGCCGCCCCGCGAGGTCGCGTCGATCGTTCGCGTCCCCATTTCCGGCGATCACGCTTTTCGATCGTCGGAAATGGGGACGCGAACGGTCGACTTCCAGGCGACCTCGCCGCCGTCTGCGGAGCAGCGGCAAACTAACACCGTGAACCACTCGAACGGGCTGCGCCAGGTCGCGGCCACCCGCTACGTCACGCCCTTCCGGGAGGGCGGCTCCCTGCCGGGGTTGGTCGAGGCCGACGACCTGGGCATGTACGTGCTCAAGTTCCGCGGCGCGGGCCAGGGGGTGAAAGCGCTCGTCGCCGAGATCGTGGTCGGCGAGCTGGCCCGCCGCCTCGACTTCCGGGTGCCGGAGATCGTGCTGGTCGACCTGGACCCGGAGCTGGGCCGGGCCGAGCCGGACCAGGAGGTGCAGGAGCTGCTCAAGGCCAGCGGCGGGCTCAACCTCGGGCTCGACTACCTGCCCGGCTCGTTCGACTACAACCCGGTGGTGCGCGAGCCGTCCCGGGAGACCGCGACCCGGCTGCTGTGGCTGGACGCGCTCACGCTCAACGTCGACCGCAGCTGGCGCAACCCGAACACGCTGCTCTGGCACCGCGAACTGTGGCTGATCGACCACGGCGCGTCGCTGTACTTCCACCACTCGTGGCGGCCGGAGCGGTTCCCGGCGGCCACCTACCGGTTCGACGCGGCCGACCACCTGATGCTGCCGTTCGCGGGCGACCTGGCCGAGGTGGACGCCGAGCTGACCGCCCGCGTCACGCCCGACCTGGTGCGCGAGGTGCTGGCGCTCGTGCCCGACGAGTGGCTGGCGCAGGACGAGGCGTTCGGCACACCGGCCGCCGTGCGCGAGGCGTACGAGTCGTTCTTCACCGCCCGCCTGGCCGCGCCGCGGGCGTGGGTCGACGCACTGGAGGCCGCACGTGCCGCACGTGTTTGAGTACGCGCTGCTGCGCGCCGTGCCCAGGCAGGAGCGCGGCGAGTTCGTCAACGTCGGCGTGCTCGTCTACTGCAAGGACCTGGACTTCCTCGGCGCCCGCGTGCACGTCGACGAGCGCCGGGTGCTGGCGCTGGACCCGTTCCTGGACGTGGAGGTGTTGCGGGCCACCCTGGAGCACCTGGGGCTGTCGTGCGACGGCGTGCCCACGGCGGGTCCGGTGTCGCGTACCACAGCGGGTCAGCGGTTCCGCTGGCTGACCGCGCCGCGCAGCACCATCGTCCAGACCTCGCCCGCGCACACCGGCCTGACCGACGACCCGGAGGCCGAGCTGGACCGCCTGCTGGCCGCGCTCGTGCTGCCGCCCGACCGGTAGTGCCACGACCGACGACCTCCGCCGCGATGCACCCGTCCGAGCGCCGGAACACGGGGCGGAGGCCGCCGGTCGTGGCACTAGGGTGGCAACCTCTTGCCGCGCACCGCGTCTTTAGGTGCGAGCAGTGACCGACACACGGACGGGGTCGCTTGATGAGCGCCGGATACCAGCAGGGCGGGTATCAGCAAGGCGGATACCGACAGGGCGGGCAACCGCGGCAGCGCAGGCCACAGGGCGGGCCGCCACCGGGCGGGTACGGGCAGCAGGCCGCGTACCAGCAGGCCGGACGACGTCCGGCGCCCCGACGCCGCAAGCCGAGAATCGGGCGGATCATCGGGGTGGTCCTGGTGCTGCTGCTGGCGCTCGGCGTCGGCATGTGGTTCTACGTCGACGGGTCGTTGCGCCGCATCGACGCGCTGACCGACTACGAGGGCAGGCCCGCCGACACGCCGGGCACCAACTGGCTGCTCGTCGGGTCGGACGCGCGCGACGACCTGACCGAGGAGCAGAAGGCCGCGCTGTCCACCGGTGACGCGGGCGGTCGGCGCACGGACACCATCATGCTGCTGCACATCCCGGAGGGTTCCGGGAAGTCCACTTTGGTGAGTGTCCCTCGCGACTCCTATGTGGACATCCCGGGCAACGGCAAGAACAAGATCAACGCGGCGTTCGCGTTCGGCGGGCCGTCGCTGCTGGTGCAGACCGTGGAGGGCGCCACGGGCATCCACGTCGACCACTACATGGAGATCGGCTTCGGCGGTTTCGCCGGGATCGTGGACGCGGTCGGCGGCGTGGACATGTGCATCGAGGAACCGATGCAGGACCCGTTGGCGGGTCTGGACCTCCAGCCGGGCTGCCAGGAGCTCGACGGCGCGCAGGCGCTGGGCTTCGTCCGCTCGCGGGCGTTCGCCACGGCCGACCTGCAGCGGGTGGAGAACCAGCGCAAGTTCCTCGCCGCGCTGACGGACAAGGCGACGAGCTTCGGCACGCTGGCCAACCCGTTCAAGGCGTTCCCGCTGCTGTTCGCCGGCACGGACTCGATCTCGGTGAACTCCGACGACCACCTGCACCACCTCGCGGGCATGGCGTTCGCCATGGGCGGGGGAGTGGACACGGTGACGGTGCCGGTGGGCGGCACGCCGACCGTGCCGGGCGCGGGCTCGGTCGTGCAGTGGGACCGGGACAACGCGCTGCGCCTGTTCGGCGCGCTGGAGAAGGACGAGCCGGTCCCGGCCGACCTGCTGCCGCAACCGAAGTAGCGCTCCGCGAACGGGCCGCCGGGCACACGCACCCGGCGGTCGCTCCACGGATCGGGCCGCCGGGCACACGCACCCGGCGGCCCGTCCGCGTTCCTAGGCCTTCGCGAGCGGGACGTCGGCGATCCCGAGCAGGTCCACGGCCAACCGCAGGGCGACCGCGCCCGCGAGGACCATCGCCGCACCCACCACGCACGCCGCCCACCACTGGACGCCGTCGTACAACAACCCCGCCGCCAGGCTGCCGACCACCAGCCCGACCAGGCCCGCGGTGTCCTGCACGCCCAGGACCGGGCGGGCCGACGCCCCGACGACGGCCTGCCGCACCGACAACACCGCACCCCAGGCCGCCCCGCTGATCATCCACAGCCCCGCGATCACGTACGGGTTGGGCGCCAACGCGAAACCCAGCGTGGTCGCGCAACCGACCAGTGACCCGACCGCCGACACCCGCCTGCGGCCGTGCCGCGACACGTGCCGGCGCACGTGCAGGATGGCGAGTCCCGCCGCCATCGAGCCGGGCACCAGCACGAGCACCACCTGCACCACCCCGAGGTCGAACCCGCGTTGCAGGTGCAGGACGAGGAGCAGCCCGACGGCCGCCCCCGCGGCCGCCGCCATCGCCTCCGCGACCGACGCCGGCCACCGCGGTCCCGTGCCCACCTCGGCCGGCGCGTTGTCGTCCCGGCCCTCGTCAGCGCCCGTCGGGCGGCGAGGCGCGGTCAAGAGGAACACCGCCGCGAGCACGCACATCGCCGCGCACACCCAGAACAACCCGGCGAACCCCACCATCCCGAAGAACACCAGCCCGAGGACGGCGGTGGGCCACGCCCCCACGTCCCGGGCGGAGGTGACGCGGAGGAACGCCTCGGTGTCGTCGGCCTCCCGTTCCCCGGCGATGGCCCGCACGGCGACCCACAGCAGCGCGCCCCCGGCGCCTCCGACCGCCGCCGCGCCGTACGCGAGCGGTGCGCTCTGGGCCACCGCGTACCCCGTGCACGCGAGCGCGTAGAGCGCCGCGCCGACCGCGGCGGTGTGCCGACGGTCCCACCGCTCCGCCAGCACCCGCGCGACCGGCCGCGCGAGCAGCGCGAACGCCGCCACGACCGCGACCAGCACACCCACCTCGGTCGCCCGCAAGCCGATCGCCGCCCCCGCCCAGAGCGGCAGCACGAGGTCGATCAGCTCGATCGGCCCGCCGACCAACCCCGCCGCTCTCAACGCCCGCCGTTCCCGCAGCACACCCGGTGCGTCCACGTCGCCCCCCAGAACCTCGGCACCGTCCGAAGCCGAACGGTAGTGGCCCGAGAAGGAGCCCGGTCAGGCTTTGACCACCGGGATGTCGGGCACGCCGAGCCGCCGCACCGCACGCGGCACGACCACCGCACCGGCGAGGATCATCCCGGCGGCCACCACGCACGCCACCCACCAGTGCGCGCCGTCGTACAACAACCCCGCCGCCAGGCTGCCGATCAACGCGCCGACCAGGCACGCCGCTTCGTACACGCCCATGGCGCGCCCCACCTGACCGTCGGCCGCCTCGGCGATCACGGCCTGCTGCACCGGCATCACCGCCGCCCACGCCAACCCGCTGAGCACCCACAGCCCGGCGATCACGTACGGGTTCGGCGCCCACGCCAGGCTCACCGCGAACGCGCAACTGGCCAGCGACGCGCACACCAGCACCAGCCGCCTGCCGAACCGCAGCACGTACCGGTGCAGGTACTCGGCGGCGGCGCTCATCGCGATCGCGCCGGGCAGGAACACGAACGCCACCTCCCGCAACTCCAGGCCGAACCCGCGTTGCAGGTGCAGGAGCAGCAGCAACCCGACGGCCGCCTCCGCCGCCATGGTCATCACCACCGCGAACAGCATCGGCCGCAACCGCCTGCCCACCGCGCCCAGCCCGGCCGCCGCCACGCCCCGGCCGCCGCCTTCCCGACGCCTCGGCGCGACGAGCAGGAACACCGCCGCCGCCACGCACGCCGCCGCGCACGCCCAGAACAGCCCCGCGTACCCGATCGAGCCCATGAGCGCCAGGCCCACCACGAACGCCACCCACGAGCCCGTCTCCTGCGCCGAGAGCAGGCGCGGGAACACCGCGCTGTCCTCGGCCAGCCGTTCGCTGACGATCGCGCGCACGGCGACCCACAGCAACGCGCCACCCGCACCGCCCACGGCCGCCGCGCCGTTCGCGAGCGGTGCGCCCTGGGCCACCGCGTACCCGGCGCACGACAGCGCGTAGAGCAGCGCGCCGATGGCGGCGGTGTGCCGCCGGTCCCACCGGTCCGCCAGCACGCCCGCCAGCGGCCGGACGAGGACCGACAGCGCCAGCTCCACCGCCATCAGCACGCCGACCTCGGTCGCGCTCAGCCCGATGGCCGCGCCCGCCCACAGCGGCAGCACGAAGTCGATCAGCTCGGTCGGCCCGTTGGCCAGCGTCGCCGCCGTCAACGTCCGCCGTTCCCGCGCCATCCCCCGGTCCACGTCGTCCCCCAAAACTTCGAACACCGTTCGTACAACTCCGAACGGTATACTGAGTTTCACCATGGACGCAAAGGACGACGCGCAGCGGCGAGTGCTGGAACTGCTGTGGAAGGACGCCCGCCGCCCCGCCCGCGGTCCCCGGCGCGGCCTGACGATGGAGCGGATCGTGGCCGCCGCGATCCGGATCGCGGAGACCGAGGGCCTGGCCGCGCTGTCGATGCGCCGGGTGGCCGTCGAGCTGGGCGTCGGCACGGCCTCGCTCTACACCTACCTGCCGGGCAAGGCGGAGCTGGAAGCCCTGATGGCGGACTCGATCGGGGCCGACGACCCGCTGCCGGACGACCGGCCGGGGGACTGGCGGGCCAAGCTGGAGGCGTGGGCGCGCGCCGACCACGAGGGCTACCGCAAGCACCCCTGGGTGCTGCACCTGGTCGCGACGGTGGCCGCGCCCGGACCGGGCCTGCTGCGGTGGATGGACTCGGCGCTGCGCGTGCTGGAGGGCACCGGCCTGTCCGAGGCGGAGAAGATGGCGGTGGTCGAGTCGGTCGACGCCTACGTGCGCGGTCAGGCCAGGCTGGGCCTCGACGCGCCGGAGCCCAGCGCCGAGGAGATGCGCGAACGCGACGCCGTGCTGGCCGAGCTGGTCGACTTCGAGCCGTACCCGGCGCTGGTCGCGGCCGTGCGGGCGGGCGTCTCGCCGTACGCGGGCGACCAGTTCGAGTTCGGGCTGCGGCTGCTGCTGGACGGGGTCGAAGCCCTCATCGCCTCGAAGAGGGCCCCGACGTCCTGAACGCCCTGGTCAGCCCTCGTCCGGGGTCGGCTCGTCGGCCTGCGCCGCAGCCGGTGCGGCGGTCTGGACCGCCTCGGCCGCCTCGCTGACGAGGATGATCCCCTCGAACTCGCGCAGCAGGTCGTCGTAGATCGGCGTGAGTGACACTTCGTAACCCCCAAAACCTCGTACGTCCCCCGAACGGGCCAAAGCAGCCTACCTACGGCCGCACCATCACTTCACCCGGTATTGGGCAATCCGATCATTCCCGGGCTAACTGTCGGCTAAACACATGGGCTGTCCGGAGGTTGTAGGGCTTCGTCACATGTCCGGTGCACCGCAGGTCACCTAGCGTTTCGGGCCATGACGAGTGTTCCCGGTCACAGCGACGACCTGTCCGGTCGAACCGCCCTGGTCACCGGCGCCGGCAGCGGCATCGGTCGGGCCTGCGCGGTCGCCCTCGCCCGCGCCGGGGCGAAGGTGCACCTCGTCGACCGCGACGGCGACTCGGTCGCCGACGCGGCCCGCGAGACCGGCGGCACGGAGCACGTGGTCGACCTCGCCGCCGACGACCCCGTCCGCGACCTGCCCGCCGAGGTCGACATCCTGGTCAACAACGCAGGCCTCCAGCACGTGGCGCCGGTGCACGAGTTCCCGCCCGACCGGTTCGCGCTGTTGCAGCGGGTCATGGTCACCGCGCCGTTCCTGCTCGCCCGGCACGCCCTGCCGCACATGTACCAGCGCGGCTGGGGTCGGGTGGTGAACATCTCCAGCGTGCACGGCGCCAGGGCCAGCGCGTTCAAGTCCGCCTACGTCACCGCCAAGCACGGCCTGGAAGGGCTGAGCAAGGTCATCGCGCTGGAAGGCGCGCCGCACGGCGTGACCAGCAACTGCGTCAGCCCCGGCTACGTGCGCACCCCGCTGGTGGAGAACCAGGTCGCCGACCAGGCCCGGGCGCACGGCATCGAGCCGGAGCAGGTGCTCGCCGACGTGATGCTCACCCGGCACGCCATCAAGCAGCTCATCGAACCGGCCGAGGTGGCTTCCGTCGTGCTGTGGCTGTGCGGCGCGCACTCCGGTCACGTCACCGGCTCGTCGTTCACGATCGACGGCGGCTGGACCGCCCAGTAGCCCCCGTTCGCCCCCCTCCCCAACGAAGTGGTGACCGACATGACGAACGCCGCCCCTCCGCAGCCGAAGAAGTCCTTCGCCAAGGTGGTCATAGCCAGCCTCATCGGCACGACCATCGAGTGGTACGACTTCTTCCTCTACGGCTCCGCCGCCGCCCTGGTGTTCAACAAGCTGTTCTTCCCGCAGAGCGACCCGCTCGTGGGCACCATGCTCGCCTTCCTCACCTACGCGATCGGCTTCCTGGCCCGTCCGCTCGGCGGCCTGGTGTTCGGCCACTTCGGCGACAAGCTCGGCCGCAAGAAGCTGCTCGTGCTCAGCCTGGTGCTGATGGGCGGCGCGACGTTCGCCATGGGCCTGCTGCCCACCTACGCCGCGATCGGCGTGGCCGCGCCGCTGCTGCTGACGTTGCTGCGGTTGATCCAGGGCTTCGCGCTGGGCGGCGAGTGGGGCGGCGCGGTGCTCATCGTGTCCGAGCACGGCAGCGCGGAGCGGCGTGGGTTCTGGGCGTCCTGGCCGCAGGCGGGCGTGCCGATGGGCAACCTGCTGGCGACCGCCGTGCTCGCGGTGCTGGCCGCCGTGCAATCCGACGAGGCGTTCCTGTCGTGGGGCTGGCGGGTGCCGTTCCTGCTCTCCGGCGTGCTCGTCCTGATCGGGCTGTGGATCCGGCTCAGCGTGTCCGAGTCGCCGGTGTTCCTGGAGGCCCAAAAGAAGATCGAGGCCGGCAAGCTCAAGGAGAAGCCCCCGATCGTGGCCGTCGTGCGCGACCACTGGCGCGAGGTGCTGATCGCGATGGGCGCCCGCATGGCGGAGAACGTGTCGTACTACGTGATCACCGCGTTCATCCTGGTCTACATCACGTCGGAACTGGGGATGCCGCGTTCGGCGGGGTTGAACGCGGTGCTGATCGCGTCGTTCGCGCACCTGGTCACGATCCCGATGTGGGGCGCGCTGTCGGACCGGATCGGCCGCCGCACCACGTACCTGATCGGCGCGGTCGGCATCGGCTTGTGGATGTTCGTGTTCTTCGCGCTGCTGGACACGAAGTCGTTCTTCCCGATGACGCTCGCGGTCACCGTCGGCCTCGTCCTGCACGGCGCGATGTACGGCCCGCAGGCGGCGTTCTTCTCGGAGCTGTTCGGCACGAAGGTGCGCTACTCGGGCGCGTCCATCGGCTACCAGCTCGCGTCGATCGGCGCGGGCGCCGTGGCGCCCCTCATCGCGACCGCCCTGCTCGCCGCCTACGACAGCTCGTTCCCGATCGTGGTGTACGTGATCGGCATGTGCGTGCTGACCGTGATCGCGGTCGTGGTGGCCAAGGAGACGAAGGGCAGCTCCCTGAACCGGACCGACGCGGACACGGCGTCGGTGCGAGCATGACGGTATGAGCGAGGCGGACGCGGTGGAGCACCTGTTGGAGCTGCTCGACCTGCTCGCGACCGACGCGGGCAGCGAGCGGTTGGCGGCGGTGCTCCCCGCGGCCCGCGCGGCCGGTGTGCCGGATCCCGAGCTGGACCACATCGCCCGCGCCACGGAGTGGGCGTTGCGGATCCGCCGCACGCTCACCGCGCACCGCCGTCGTGAGGCCGAGCTGGAAGCGCTGTTCGACACCGCGAACGACCTGGCCGGCGTGCGCGACCCGGACGCCGTGCTGCGGTCGATCGTGCGGCGCGCCCGGCTGCTGCTCGGCGCGGACATCGCCTACCTGAGCATGAACGAGCCCGGTCGCGGCACCTACATGAGGGTCACCGACGGCTCGATCTCCGCGCTGTTCCAACAGGTCCGGCTCGGCATGGGCGAAGGGCTCGGCGGGCTCGTGGCCCAGACCGCGCGGCCCTACGTGACCGCCGACTACTTCGCCGACGACCGGTTCAACCACACCGGCCCGATCGACGCGGCCGTGCGCGACGAGGGCCTGGTCGCGATCCTGGGCGTGCCGCTCCAGCTCGACCGCCGGGTCATCGGCGTGCTCTACGCGGCCAACCGCTCGCCGCGCCAGTTCCCGCCCGACGAGGTGGCGCTGCTGTCGTCGCTGGCCGACCACGCCGCGATCGCGCTGGACACCGCGCACCTGCTGGAGGAGACCCGGGCCGCGGGCGAGACGATCCGCGCGCACAACGAGGCCATGCGCCGCGCCGAGGACGCCCACGACCGGCTCACCGACCTGGTGCTGCGCGGCGCGGACGTGCCCGAGGTGGCCGCCGCCGTGGCCAAGGTGCTCGACGGCGGGATCGTGGTGCACGACAACGACGGCGTCGAGCTGGCCCGCATCGGCACCACCCGCGCGCTCACGCCCCGTGCGGCGGTCAACGCCTCCCGCGCCAGCGGCCGGGCCATCCCGCAGGACGGCACGTGGGTGTGCGCCGTGCTGGCGGGCCGCGAGCTGCTGGGCGGCATCACGCTCACCGACCGCCCGGACCTCGGCGACGCCGACCGCAGGCTGTTCGAACGCGCGGGCGTCGTCACCGCCCTGCTGCTCCTGCTGCGCCGCACGGTCGCCGAGGCGGAGAACAAGGTGCGCGGCGAGCTGATCACCGACCTGCTGACGGCCGCGGTGGACTCGGTCGCGTTGCGCGCCCGTGCCCGCCGGGTCGGCGTCGAGCTGGCCGCCGACCACGTGGTGCTGGTCGCGGACGGTCCCCGTGACCGGCTCCTCGCCGCCGCCGCGCACCACGCGTCGTCGTGCCGCGGGCTGGCGGGCGTGCACGGCGAGCACGTGGTGCTGGTGCTGCCCGGCGCGGACCTGGCGTGCGCGGCGGAGGACGCGGCCCGGGTGCTGGGCAAGGCGGTCGGCCTGCCGGTGACCGTCGGCTCGGGCGGTCCGGCGCACGGCCCGGAAGGCGTGGCCGCCGCGCACGCCGAGGCCGTGCGGTGCCTGAAGGCGTTGCTGCAGCTGGGGCGCAAGGGTACCGGCGGCACGCTCGCGGACCTCGGTTTCGTCGGCGTGCTGCTGGGCGACCGGGCGGACGTCGCCGGGTACGTGCGCTCCACCCTCGGCCCCCTGCTGGACTACGACTCCAGCCGCGGCACCGAGCTGGTCCGGACCGTCACGGCGTACTTCGCGTGCGGCGCGAACCTCAGCCGCGCCAAGGACGAGCTGCACGTGCACGTGAACACGGTGGTGCAGCGGCTGGACCGGGTGGCGAGCCTGCTGGGCGAGGACTGGCAGTCGCCGGACCGGGTGCTCGAAGTCCAACTGGCGCTCAAGCTCATGAAGGTGCTCGGCCCGTGATGTCGTCGCCCGGTCGTCGCTGAGCCCTGGAGATCCGCACGCCCGGCAGGCGGGCCCAGAAGCGCGGAAGCGCCGGACGCCGGTGTCCCGGGGGGGGGGGGGGGGCCCCCCACCCTCCGCGAGGCGCAGGGGAGGGTGTGTTGTTGCTCGCACACACCCCCCTATTTTTTCTG